>DASZPH010000066.1:0-260307 GCA_035550375.1 Pirellulales bacterium
GAGATCATCGGGAACCTGGTGAAACTTTGACGTGGGTCCTTCGTTCATTGGTCACACCTCCATGCATTTTGAGGAAACGCGACCCTCAATTTGCATCTGGCGTGCCAGTGCTTATGTGTTCAGTATTCGGATAGGCTCTAAAAGACGCGGGTGGAGATCCAGGAACCGTAATGGCAGCGCAGAAATGTCGGTCACGGTGAACTACGTCGCGTATGGATCAAATATGGATAGGTCCAAGCATGGACATGGGGTTGCGGACGCTGTCGTGGACGAGGGAGGAGTGATTTGGGGGGGGCATCTCGCAGGTTACGGACGATGACTGCGACAGTTGGATGAACGGGAAAGGGCAAGCTCGGATGATTCCGGTTATAACCGCCGCAGCGTATCGGTCGGTCCACTGAACGGCGGCGATGATTTGTCCAGCAGACGTACTTTGTGCCACCCAAGAAACGTGAGAGTCGAGAGGTTCCAACGATCAGAGTGTATCTGGCGTTCTTGGTGGAGTTGGACCGCCTTACGCGGATGTCATCGTCCAGCGGCGGGAGAAGGTCACGGGCGGAAAAGCCGAAAGGTTGTCGGCGTAGGCTCACGGCCACCCGAGCTGGGCCGTAGCGTCTTACCATCGTCGCCGCTTCCTTTCTTTCTTTCTTTCTTACGAGATATCGACTTCTTCGACCGTGTTGCCGTAGCGGCACGGACTGCTTGACTTCCTGCGAGCCCCGAGATGTACCGCGTTCGATACTTCCGTGGCCCTATACCTGCGGTATCGCGAAGTATTCATCCGAGGCGAGCATTTGCGAGATAACCAGCTCGTCGGTACCGCCGCTGTCGAGCTCGTCGGCGAAATAGGCCAGCGCATTGGGATCGGCCGGCCGATTTAAGAACTGCTCGAAAAACAAGTCGACCCGCAGGCGATGGTACTCGTCGCTATTAAGCACGGCTGCGGCTACGTCGGCCGCCGACGCACCGTTTGACATCAGGCCCTCGAAGTAGGTCACCGCGGCCGGCTCGATCTGGCGGCCGAGCGCGTTCTGAAATAGTACGCTCAAAAAGCCCTCGACCGTTCCTCCACCTCGGCTCTGCCAATACTCTGGCGAGCTGAGCAGAGCCTGCGACATGCCCTCGATGGTGCCGCCGTCGTAGAGGTAAGCCGACCAATACGCCAGCCCCCCGGCGTCCGGTGCACGGCCCAGATACTGTTCGTAAAGGGCCGTTACCGTGTCGTGCTGGAACTCCTCGAACGAGGCGATTTTGACGATCTGATAGGCGACCTGCTGGCGGGTTTCGCCCTCGTTGAGCAGCCCCACCCAATAGCCGAGCCCCTGCCGTTCTGCCTGTCGGTCGAACAAGTCGCGGTAGGCCTCTTGGACCCAATTCTCATCAACTGTGCCCACGGTCCCGTTTTCGAGCAGTTGTTCGTGAATGGTCGCTGCGGCAGTTACCGTAGCCGAGGTGCCACCTGCTCCGGGCCCCGCTGTCTGCTCGATGCCGACCTTGAGCCTGTAGTGGCCTTCGTCGAGATACTCATGCGAGCCGCTCACCGCGTAGGTGCCTGACACAAGAGTGATGCTGCCCGCCGATGTGGCGCCGTCGCCCCAGTTTATGGTCGCGCTAAAATCGCTGGTTGGTAGAGAGCCATCGCCCTCGCTGAAGGTGGCCACGGTCACCGCGCGCTGCGGACCGAATTCGTATCCACTGACCGCCAGGCCGGAGGCCGCAATCCCGCCTTCTCCGGTGCCGGCGGCGGAGGTGATCTCCGCTGTGTTCGACACCGTGACGGTAGGCGCGGACTCGTGCGTCAACGTCACCGTGATCGGAAACGTGCCATTGGCGGCGTAATCGTGCTGACCCGTAGCGGTGAGGACGTGGGTGTTCGGATTGATCGACAGCGTGCCGGCAGCGGCGCTCGTGCCATCCCCCCAGTCGATCGTGATCGTGTAGTCGGCCAGCGCTTCGGCGCCGCCCGGATCGGTGAACGCCGCCACCGTCTCCGCAGCGCCTAGCGTGCCTTCCGTCGCTGAGTAGGTAAAACCGCCGGTGGCGACCACGGCCGGATCCGAAGCCGTGATGGTGAGCGTGCCGGTGATCGCCGCTGCCGCGCCCGACGCCACGCTGAAGGCAAACGAATCGGCGCCTTCCTCGGTCGATTCATAGGTGACGCTTCCGTCGTCGATGTCTTGCTGCGAGAACGAGTCGCCCCCGGCGACCGGTTTTCCTTTGTCAGTGAGCGTGCCTAACGTCGGCGGGGCGGTCATCGTGTAGACGATGGCCGATGCCGCGACGGAAGTGTCTGAATCCGTGGTTCCCAGCAGCGCGCCCGTCAAAGTCGCCGAGGAGCCTTCCGTCGTGGAGACCGGGACGTCGTGAACCAGCGTGAGAACCGGCGTGCTGCCGCCAGGCGTGACGGTAAGCGTACCGTTCACAAGGACGAACGTGTAGTTTGTGGCGCTGAGGGTGCCCGGCCCGACCACGATTGGATAGCTGCCGACCGGACTCGTTGATGTGGCCGTCGTGCTCAATGTGGGTGTTCCCGAGACGACGGTGGACGCATCGTCGTTGACGAAGCCCGTGATTGTATCGGTGAGTGCGGGAACGGTTGTCCCCAAGACCATCTCTTTGCTGTCGGCCGTAACCGTCAGTGTCGCCGGAAAGACCGTTTGCGTGAGCAAATCGTGACTGCCGACGAGGTTGCTGTTGTCGCTCGTATACGTCGCAATGATGGCGTGCGAGCCGACGTTCAAAGTCGACGCGGTCACGCTGGCTTCGTCTACGCCGTTCACCACGGCGAGTTGCGATGAGCCCAGATCTTCTCCCGTGGTCGAATCGACAAAGTCGACGGAACCAGTCGGCGTTCCGCTGCCGGCGCTGACCGAGGCGGTGAACGTCACACCCTGTCCGTAGGTCGATCCGCCGGACAGATTACTCTTGAGCGTGGTTGTGGATTGAACGATCTGGGGCGAGTCTTCGTCCAGTATAGTGATCGTCGTCGTTGCCGGGTTGCCGAGGGAAACGCCGCCTTTGGGGTTCGATAGGCTCAGAGAGAAGGTCTCGTTGCTCTCGACTAGCAGATCGTTGAGGATGGGGATTGAGATTGTGGCCAGTCCCGTCTGGCCGAAGCTGAGGGTTCCCGATACCGCCGTGTAATCGGCGCCGGCCGTCGCGGTGCCGCCATGCGTCGCGTAATCGACCGTGCCACTTCGAGGGCCTTTGACGGTAACGGTCAGCTCCGCGCTGTTTTCAGCGACGGGGTAGGTGGGCGACGCGAATTGCACCTGGCCCGCCGCCTGGTACACAAGCGTGACGGGCATAGGATTGTTTGGATCGATCGTCGCTCCCGTGCTGGGGTTACTCAACGTCACATTGAAGGTCAGATCACCTGTGGTCAGGCTATTCGCGAGCAGTGGTACAGTAAACGTCGCGCTCGCTTCACCCGGACCGAATAGGAGCGTGCCTGATACCATCTGGTAGTCGGTGCCGGCCTTAGCGGTGCCGTCGCTCGTGGTGTAGTCGACCTGGGCGAACCCCGATGTATTGCCCAGCCGCTCGACGGTCACCGGCGCGGTGCCGCTGTCGCCGTTGAACGATTGGTTCGTCTCGACCTCGAAGCGCGGTAACTGCGGTGGTGTATCGCTGTCAGCGATCGTCACATCCGACGTGCCGAGGCCGTCGTAGACGAAGGCTCCGCCGGTCGGGTTGCTGAGCACGAACCGAAAATCTCCCGGCGTGTCGACAACGTGATCGTCGATGATGGGAACGTCGATGAAAGCCTGGGTCTGGCCCGGTTGGAAGACCACGGTGCCGCTGGTGGCAACGTAGTTCGTGCCGGCTTTGGCTGTGCCATCGGCGGTGGTGTACGACACTTCTTCCGTCGTGCTGAGTTGGCCCGTTCGGATAATCTCAACGACCGCCTGGCCATCGCTCTCGCTCACTTGTAGTTGACTAGGGACGTCGAAAGCGCCGTGCTGGTCCTCTTCGTCGTCGATCGTCACCGTACTGGTAATGGTCGCTCCCAGCACCGCGCCACCGGTCGGATTGCCTAACGCCAACTCGATCGTGCGCGGTCCTCGATAGGCGGGAGTGAGCAGATTGTCGTCAATCAGGTCCAGAATTTGAAGGATCGTGATCTGAGCGGCGGTCTGGCCTGGTGCGAAAGTGACTGTGCCAAAGGAGTCGAGATAGTCAGCGTCGACAGATTCTCCGAGCTGGAAGACCGAAACGCCGACCCCGGTGCCGCCAGTCACCCGATAGTCGACGCTCACGGCTCCCTGACTGCCTTCTGTGCGCGTGACCGTCAATACGGCATTACCCAGTGCCTTGTCGACCACGGGATAGGCGGCACTTGAGAATTCGATCTGTCCGGCCGAGTCCGAGTCGGCGATGGTAACGTCGGCCTCGCTTACAGCGCCGAGGGCGGCCCCGTTGGGGTTGGAGAGCAGGACATGAAGATCCTTGTCGCCATCGGCCAGGCCGTCATGCTGCACAGGTATGGTAATCGTTTGGCTCGTTTGGCCGTCGCCGAACGTAAGCGTGCCGGAACTCGCCGTGTAATTGGTGCCGGCAACGGCTGCACCGTCGCTGGTGGCATAGTGCACGGTCACGGTGCCGATCGTCGAACCACTACGTGTGACGACGATGACGGCTTCCCCGCCCGTTTCGGTCACCAGGTAGCTCGGTGAACTGAACTGAATGCTATCTTCTGCGGCCGCGACGACGGGCGCCGGCTGCGAGAACATCGAGGTGTTGCCGTCGGCCGTGTCCGGCGTGGCGGTGGCAGTGATCCACTGGCCGATCGGCACAGGGTCGTCCAGCGGTATCTGGAATTGGACCGAACCCGTATCGTCCGACAGCACCGACATCGACTGCAAGAACATTTGGCCATCGCCGAAACCCGTTAGGTTGACGGTGTCGTTGGCAAAGAAGTCGATTTCATATCGGGTGAACGGGATGCCTGTCAGTGAGCCGGTCACAACGGTGCCTTGTGGATCGAAGGTAGCCGAGGTCAGCAGAGGTACTGGCTGCGAGGGAGTGACGGCGCGCTCCTCGGCATAGGTTGACAGGGCGTCGTTGATGTCCGTCACCAGACCAGGTCCGCGGTTGGCGAAGATATCGTTGCCCCGGACGGTATTTCCCATGCCGAACGGGACGTGGACACCCCGCCCTCCGTTGAACGCGATCGTGTTGCCGTCGCCCGGATCGGGCCCCCCTACGGTCTCGTTGCTGGCGATGGCATAGGATGTGACGATGGAAACCCCGTCGGCGGCGTTGCCCAATCGCGCGGTGCCGGTCACATCGGTGCCGATCTTGTTGCCCTGAATTACGGCTCCCGACGATTGATTGCCACCGTCGAGATCGGTGATGGCGTCGACGATCTCCACGCCATCGCCGCCATTGCCCGAGATCAAGTTGCCCTCGCCGGGCAAAGTGCCGCCAATGACCATGTTTGGCGTAGCGTTGACGTAAATGCCATCGCCGCCGTTGGCAAGCGGCAAGGTGCCCGTGACGTCGGTGCCGATGTAATTGCCTTGCACCGTAATGCCGCTGGCGTCGGTGAGGGTATTGATCGCCAAATGGACACTGATGCCGTTGCCGCCGTTGGCGGAGATAACGTTGCCCTCGCCCGGTAGGGAACCGCCGATCACATTGTTCGGCCCCGTCACATAAATCCCATCGTTTTCACTCGTAAACGCTCCATTACCCAGAGAAAGCTTTCCACTGCGGTCGGTCCCGATTAAGTTGCCTTGTACCGTGTCGCCGCCGGAACCCACCAATTCCAGGCCGTAAGTCTGGTTCGCGGAGATGAGGTTTCCCTCGCCCGGATCCGGTCCGCCGATCAGATTCCCTGAGCCGCGATCCTCGATGCCGATGACGTTGCCCAAAGGTTTCGTTCCCATGGCGTCGGTGCCGATCAAATTCCCCTGGATCTGGTTGTTGCGCGCGGAAGCCTCCAGCAGAACGCCATCCCCTTCTCCCTCTCCCACGAATCCAGAAATGAGGTTGCCCTCGCCAGGTGCGCTCCCCCCGACCTGATTGAAAGCACCGTTGATGTCGACGCCGGCATATACTCCCGAAATGCTCGATGCTTGCGCATGGAGCGCCACGCTCCCAGTAATGTCCGTGCCGATGTAGTTTCCCTGGACGACGTTTTCGGAGCCGTCGGCACCCTCGATGATGACGTTTCCCGCGATCACGTTGCGAGCGACCGGAGTACTGCCGCCGATCTGGTTGAATTCCGCCGGCCGACCCTGGCCGCTGATCGCCACACTACCGCCTCCCAGGGGGACGGTTCCCGTAAAATCCGTGCCAATCAGGTTGCCTTGCACGATGTTTGAACTGCCGTCATCGATTGCGAGGCCACCGGCGATAACGTTGCCGGCGCCGGGTGCAGTCCCGCCGATCGTGTTCGCGGCGCTGTTTTCGATGTTCACGCCCCCTCCCGCTAAAGTGGCCGTGCCGGTCAGATCAACGCCGATATAGTCTCCCTCAAGGCGGTTTCCGCCCGCGTTGTCGATGACCTGGTCGGTATCGGAGTCGAAATCGTTGATGACGACCGAGACGATGACATTGCGGGCAGCGGCAGTCATACCGCCGACCACGTTGTCGGGCGAACCGAAGATATATAGGTCGGCACGCTGGTCGGGCAGCGCACGGGTGCCAGTCACGTCGGTGCCGAGGAGATTGCCCTCGATCAGATTGCCCCCCAGACCGGTAAGCTCGATCGCATTGCCGCCGACCAACACGCCCAGATTGTCCGTCGCGCTCTGGAAGCTGTGGATTGCCAGGCCGCGTACGATGCTGCCGCCCCCGGTGATCCGCAGGCCGTCGGCGCCGGACACCGCCTGTGAACCGTCGATCTCAACGAGGGGAAGCCCCTGGTAACCGGGCTGGCTTGTGCCGTCGATAATCACGGGGTCGGAGATGTCGGGCAGCGCCGATTGCGGCAGAATCACGCGGTCCAGGTTCGGCAGATCGAAGTCGATGATGTCCTGTCCCTGATGTGCGTTGGCGGCTTCAATCGCCTCGCGCAGCGAGAAGTCTGTGGGGTCGGGCGCTGCGTCATTTAAGTCGTCGGTTGTGTTGACGATCAGCACCAGGGAATTCGTCGGGGTCAGCTTCAACGCCGCCGAGAATTCGGAAGTGTTGCCGCCCAGGCTGGCGGTTGCCGTGATGAAAGAACCCACGGCGACCGGCGCCGCCACGTTGGCATCGAACGACGCCTGGCCGCTGTCGTCGGTATCCACGGAAATCGACCCCAGGAAAAACTGGCCCTGGCCGAAGCCCGACGGATCGGCCGCGTTTGAGGCGTAGAAATCGACCGTATAGAACGAGTCGGGCGCGCTCGTGAGGGCGCCGGAAATAAATGTCCGGCCGCCATAACTGGCCGCGCTCATTAACACTGGATAGTTCTGCAGCCCGTCGGTGTCGCCTGGATCATTGGGCGTGACGCCGTCACCACCCAGATCGATGCCCAGGTCCTGATTGGCGAAGATCGAGTTCGCTTCGATCAGATTGCCGCTCCCTTGCAGGACATCCACGCCTGGCCCGGCATTGAAGGCGATTGTGTTCCCCTCATCCGCCG
Source organism: Pirellulales bacterium (assembly GCA_035550375.1). Taxonomy (GTDB): domain Bacteria; phylum Planctomycetota; class Planctomycetia; order Pirellulales; family JAICIG01; genus DASSFG01. The sequence goes on from DASZPH010000066.1 coordinate 7,577, forward strand.
AGCGGAAACCGATGTCGTTGCCGCTCGCGCCGTCGCCAATCAAAACGCCCGGCCCGCCGTTGCCCAGCGGGCTGACGCCGTCGGACTGCGTGCCAATGAAGTTGCCGGCCACAAAGTTGCCCGACGCGCCGACGCCATGAATAAAAATGCCGCCAGCCAAGTTGCCAGAGACTATATTGCCTTTGTCAACGGTGCTCGGCGAGCCGGAGTCCTCTTCGTCGTCGTCCGAGCTATCCGTGTTATTCTCGATCTCAATGCCGTATAAGCCATTTGGCGCAACGACTCTGCCGCTTGTGTCGACGCCGAGATAGTTCCCCACGATCGTGGCAGACCCCGCCGAAAGCACATAAATCCCGTCGCCGACAAAGCGATCGATCGCCAGTCCCTTGATGGTCGCCACGCCGCCCGCAATGTTCAGGCCGTCGGCCCCGCCGCCGGCCAGCCTTCCGTCCAACTCCACCAGCGGCGTGCCTGCGAAGCCGGGCTGCGTCGAGCCGTCGATCATTACGTCCGCGGTAATCTGCGGCAAAGGCGACAGAAGCTGGATCGTTTGCGGTCCCGATCCGGGAATGTCGAACGTGATCTCCGATCCCGGATTGGCATCGGCGTTAAGAATCGCCTGCCGCAGCGACCCGGGACCGCTATCGGCCCTGGTGGTGACCGTGTAAAGATCAGGGAAACCTGGACTGCCGGGGTCAACGATGACTCCATTGGCCGCCCCGTCGTCATCGCCGCGTCCGCCGTCGACAAAGTGCAGAGTGATGATATTGCCATCGATCTGCGCACCGGTATCGCTCGTTGGATCGTAGTCCCATTTATACCATTGTTTTGTAGTGAGGTTGTACCGCCAGTAATCGACCGGCCCGCTGATCTCGACCGGCAGTGTCATGGTCACCGTCACATGCTGTCCGGGGGTCAGACCGGCAATCGTGAAATCAGCGAACCCAAGGCTGAACTCAGTGTGGACGGGCGCGTCGGTGGCAGAAGGGTTCGGGATTGACCATACGTTCTCGAACGCCCCCGCCGACGTTTGCATGTTAATGAAGAGGCTGCTGTCGAGCGCGTCTCGAAAGGAGACGTTACTGGCGCTTGGGCTATTTCCGTTCTGGTCGTCGTCGGGCACGCCGACGCCGGTCGTATCCTCTTCCACAACGGCTGGATTGGAAAACTGTGAAGTGTCGCCGTCGGGATCGGTTACGGTGGCCCGGATTATCGTGCCGACGTCCGGACTCGCGCCGAAAGCAAGATCGAACAGGCCAAGGCCCGCGTCGTTCGTCGTCACCTTTTCGAAGGGTTGTGGCGCCTCGTCGGGATCGCTTGAAGGGAGAAACGGCACGATGATATTCCTGGCATCATCGGCTTCCGAGGTTCCATCTGCCTGGGCAAGCTGTTGCCCTTTATAGAAGTCGATGTAGTAGGTCGTGTCGGGGGCGGCTTCTAGCCAACCGGTGAGGCGCGTGCGTGTGGCAGTCACGGATAGTAGGGCGGCGGGCTGTAGATTGTTCGCCTTTGCATCCGTGCCCAAGGCAATGCCCAACTTGCCGTTTGCGTAGATGGTGTTGTGGCGGATTGAATCGTCCGTGCCTGAGAAGATGGAGACCCCGTTGCCCAAATTGTCGTGAATGGAGTTGCCGTCGGCGTCGTTCGGCCCACCGATGGTATTTCCCGAGGCCCCGTTGGTCACAAGAATCCCGCTATCGCCATTGTTGTTAATCTTGTTGCCTTCGATGGTGTTTCCGGTGGCGTTGGCGCCTTCGAGCCCAATGCCCCGGAAACTTTGCACGATCAGGTTGCCCGCATGGTCTGCCGAACCGCCGATGTGGTTATTCGGCGCCGATATGTCAATACCGATGCCGCCGCTTTTGATCCCGTAGCCGTTTCCAAAAGACTGATCTTTGAAGTTGCCTTCTACATCGGTGCCGATGTTGTTGTTGAACACGCTGTTATCGCTTGTTCCATCCCCTGAGATCTCGATGCCGTTGAAGGTATTTTCAGAAATGACGTTTCCCGCGCCGATCTCGCCGATAATGTTGCCCGACGCGCCTGCCGTTACCAGGATGCCGTCGTGCGTGTTTCCGATATTCGGAGTGTTGTCCTCGTCGATGCCAACATAATTGCTTTCTACGGTGTTTTTCTGCGTGCCGCTGTCGGTGATGACAATGCCATTGAAATTGGCGTCGACGTCGTTGCCCTGCGTGTTGCCAATCTTGCTCCCCGACGCCCCGCCGGCGATCTCAATACCGGCGGTGACATTGTGGAATACGTCGTTGTCCGCAACGTCGTTTCCTGTTGACGCTAGGCCGGTAATAAAGATGCCGACGCCATTCACGGCGGGAATATTGTTGGTGACGGCGGTGAAGTAAATCTTGTTCCCGGCGTCCGCGGCGCCGATGAAGTTGCCGGGCGAGTTCGCGATATAGACGCCGTATCCATAATTGGGAATCGTCGATACGAACTGGGAATTCGTCCCGATGAAGTTGTTTTCGAGGTGATTGCCGTTTGTCCCCGAGCTCAGGGCGACGCCGCCTTGCAGGTTGCCGGAGATGACATTCCCAGCGACGGTCGTTTGGCTGGAGGGGGTGTTACTGTTGAAGCTCGATTGTGCGGCGAGATCGATGCCGAGGCGGCCGTTCGCCACTTGGCCGGCGGCCTTCTTGTCGGTACCGATGTAATTCCCCGTGATCTGAGTTCCATTTGAAGGCCCCCCGACAAAGATGCCGTCGAACTGGTTTCCTGAGATGACGTTTCCACCATCCGGGAAGGAATCGGCACCGATCACGGTGCTCGGCGTGGCATCAACGACGATACCGTTGTGCTGGGGGGACGTCCCGGTCAATGGCCCTGTGCCGGACGCGTTGAGACCGATGTAGCTGTTCGTGATCGTATTTTTCTCACCAGCCCCGCCGATGTAGATCCCGTCTTGCTGGTTTCCCGAAACGACATTGCTCCCCGCTGCGCCGCCGCCGATGGTGGTCGACGACGCGCCAGCCGTGATATCGATTCCATTAGTGTTGGGCAGGGGGCTGTTTCCGTCGGCAGTTGTTCCGATGTAATTGCCGGCTATGGTGTTCGATTGAGACTGGTGGCCGGCGACTTGCACACCGTCCTGGCCGTTGTCCGAAATCACATTGACAAGCGTCCCACCGATGGTGTTTAAGGAGCTGTTGATGATCAGTATGCCATTGAACGCGTTGCCTTCCGGCTGCGTGCCGTCGGGGCCGACGCCGATGTAGTCGCCTTCGATCACGTTGGGCGGCAATGTTCCGTTGTTGGCGACATTTTTAATATCGATTCCGTCACCGTTATTGAAGACGATCAGGTTGCGCGCGGCGGTTGTTGTGCCGCCGATCTGATTTGCCGACGAGTCGTCGATCAAAATTCCCGCATCAGCATTGCCGAGGTTGAATTGTCCCGTGTTGTCGGTGCCGATCTTGTTGCAGAGGACATAGTTCGAGTTGGCCTGGGCTGCGAAGGAAATGCCCGTCGTGCTGTTGGCCGAAATGACGTTGCCCAAACTGGTTTCCTCGCCGCCGACCGTTTGAACGCCGCCAATGAAGTTGCCGGTTGCCCCGATCAAAGCAATGCCCTCCAGGTTCGGCAACCGTGTGGCGTCATCGAAGCCGACGCCGATTTCGTTCTTCTCGACCTTATTGCCAGTCGTGTCGACGATGGTGACGCCGTTACCATCGTTCCCGCTAATTATGTTCGCGTCGTCATCCGAGTCACCGCCAATGGTGTTGCCGTCGGCCGCGGAGATGAAAACCCCGTTGCCGGAGTTGGGCAGGAATTTGAGTCCGCTGTAGTCCGTGCCGATGAGATTGTTTTGAAGGATGTTCGCGCTGGCGCCGTTCATAAGTGCCACGCCGCCGCCTATTGCCGGCGTTGTCCCTTGAGCTGAGGTGCCATTACCTGAAATCAGATTACCGCCGTTCCCGTCTGTTGTGCCAATGACGTTGTCCGATGGCGCGCCGTTTTGACCGGCAATCGAGGTCAACTCGACTCCAAAGTTGCTGTTGGGAAGCGGATTCGTGCCGGTTTTATCCGTGCCGATGTAGTTTCCCTCGACCGTGTTGTTCAACACGTTCGCGCCGGCCATGAGAATTCCGTCATCCCAGTTTCCTGAAATCAGGTTTCGCGCGGCGCCGGCGCCGCCGATGAGGTTGCCCTCGCTGGAAAGCAGGCCTCCGACAAAGACCCGTGGATCGGTGGCCAGGTTTCGCAGGACGATTCCCTCGCCGTCTTGGCTTTTGCCGGTGTCAGCAGGATTGCCATTGGGAACAAAAGTGGTGCCGCTGACGTCGGTGCCAATATAGTTGCCCTGGATTTTGTTGTTGGAGGCGCCTTGGTTGGCCAGGGGTACGGGCAAGCCATACTCGGTGGCGGCGGCCGCGTCGATTTCGACGCCGTTTCGCGTGTTACCCGAAATCACATTTCGGGAATCATCCTGAGTGTTGCCAATGGTGTTGGAGCTGGCGTCAACCAGGCGCACGCCGTCTTCGGCATTGGGAACCGGCGTCGTGCCGTCGACGCCGACGCCGATATCATTGCCCACGACCTGGTTGCCGCTTCCGCCGACGATCAGGACTCCGTCCTCAGTGTTGCCGGCGATGACATTGCCGCCCAAGGGTTCATACTCGTTGGTGCGCGGATCGAAATTGCCAATGACGTTGTTCGAGGCATAGCCGTTGTCCGGCTCATCCAGCGGAGGCACCATCGCAACGCCGTCAATGTCGGTTGGCGCGTTGGCGATTGCTTGCAGACCAGTCACGTCGGTGCCGAGGTAATTTCCTTCGATATAGTTGTTGCTGTCGGTGCCCGTGGCGACCAAGATGCCCGTTTCGCCATTCCCGGATATCAGGTTGCCTTCCACAAGCTCGCCAGGTTGATTTACGCCGCCGATGAGATTGTCGGACGAGGCGGCGATATAGATTCCGCCGGTTTTGTTCGGCTCGGCATTCTTCCCAGACGGATCCGTACCAATGAAGTTGGCCTGGATGATGTTGTTCAGGCCGGACCCGAGGCCCTGGGTGAAATCACCGGTGCCGTCAAGACGCAAGCCGTAGTTGGGGAAGTTACTGATGATCAGGCCTTTGACGGTGTTGCCACCGACCGTGAAATCCAGGCCGGCGGTGTTTCCCGACTGCTGGCTGCCATCGATATCGATGAGAGGTTGCCCGGCGTAGCCCGGCTGGGTAGTACCGTCGATGATGACGGAGTCCGTGATGTCCGGCAGCGCCGAGGCGACGGTGATGGTTTGCAGCCCGCTGCCAATCTCGAAATTGATACTGTCCAACTGGTTGGCGGCGGGAAGGTCGCTCACCAGCGTTTTTTCGCTATCCGTGAGCGAAGAATACGAGAGGTCGCCGTTGGCAAGTAGAATGGCTTCCCGGAGGGTCAAATTGTCGTCGCGCTGGTTGCTATCGCCCGTTGAATTAACGGTGATTACGGCCAAAAGCCTACGCTGTTCCAGCCCCTCGACGAAAAAGCGGGGTGGCCGAAGCCTCTTTTTCCGCCGGGGGAAGGCTGGCTGACCGGCCAAACGATCGAGAATCGAGTTGAGTGACATACCGCACTCCGGCAGCAAGGCGAAACACTCTAGAAAGTCGCCCTACTACAGTGCGAAAAGCGCGCGCGGCATGACCGACAAGAATTCTCGGTGGCGCGACCTGTCATTTTTTTGACAGCGCTCGCCCGGGTGACCCTGCTTCTAGCGTGCCTCGAAGAGCCGAAGGGCCTCTTGCATGAAGCCATCCCCTTCGCCGGTGGCGGGCAGGGGTCCTGCCTTAACCGGCGGAAGCTCCGACAGCCACGTCCGGGCCTCGTCGAAGTGATCCTGCCGGAAGTGAGACAGGGCCAGAAACGCCGCATCGATGGGATTGTGGCCTCCCTGCTTGGCGGCTTCGTCGTCACAATGAGTGAACGTTTCGATGGCTTGCGCGTATCGAGCGTTGCGATAAAACGCCGCACCGAGCGCCCTGCGAGCCGCGATGTCATTAGGATCGAGGCGGCAGGCGGCCTGTGCCTGACGCAAGGCCAGAGCATAGCGTTCGGGTGGTTGATTCCCCTGGAACGTCACACGCAGGCTCTTTTCGATCAGATCCGGGGAGCTTTCTTCCCATTGCTCCGCCATGCGCCGCAACTCGTCGCGCACCCCGGGGGTCAGGACGCCGTCGCCTTCAACGCGCTTGATTACCTCCGATTTCAGCCCCAGCTCGGCAAAAAGAACACGGCATCGATTCCGGGCCTCAGACTCAGCTCGCAGCGCGCTCGTCCACGGTCGGGCGTCCCACAGCAGGACCGTTCCGGTGACGTCGCAAGATGCCAAGCGCCCGCCGTCCGGGCTAAAGGCGACGTCTAGGACGGGTGTGGAATGCCCCTTCAGCGTCAAAGTCTCCTGGCCGCTCGTGAGATCCCAGACCTTGACCGTTCGATCCGCGCTGACGGACGCCAACCGGCTTCCGTCCGGGCTGAAGGCGACGCTGTACACGTAATCAACATGTCCCCACAGTGCAGCGAGCTCACGGCCAGTAAGCGTGTCCCAGACTCTGACCAGACGGTCGCCCCCCGCGGAGGCCAGCTTCGTCCCGTCGCTGTTGAACGCCAGGTGGGCGACGGCGCCGCGATGCGCCGCTAAGGTCCTAGCCTCCCGGCCGCGGCGCAGATCCCAGATGCAGATCGACTGGTCGAGACTGGAAGAGGCCAACCAGCGGCCGTTTGCGCTAAACGCCAGGCTTGTGACCGTTCCCTTGTGTCCACGAAGGGCAACCGATTCCCGTCCGCTGGCGGCATCCCACAGCCGCACGGTCTTGTCGTCCCCCCCGGTCGCCAACGAGCCACCGTCGGGGCTGAAGGCCACGGCAAAGAACGACCCAGCCGGCGCTTCCAAGGTCATCAGGTTCTGGCCGGTTTGGGCGTCCCAGACCTTCACCGTATGGTCGTCACTGGCCGACGCCAGCCGCGCGCCGTCGGGACGGAAGGCGATGTCGCGAACGAACGCGCTGTGCCCCGTCAGCGTGAGCCTTTTCAACCCACTGGCCGTTTCCCAAATCTTGATGCTCGAATCACCGCTGGCGGCGGCGAGCCGCTTGCCGTCGGGGCTGAAGCCCACGCGGAGGACGGCCTTCGACGTGTTCCCGTTCATTTCGAGCGCGGTCTCTTGACCCGCGGCGACGTTCCATATCTTGACGGTCCGGTCCGAGCCGGCCGAAGCAAGCCGTTCGCCGTCGGGGCTGAAGGCCACGCTGCGCACCCAATGTGTATGGCCTTTCAAAGTTGCGAGTTGAGCACCGCTGGCTACGTCCCAGCATCGTATCGTCTGGTCGGCACTGGCGGAGGCCAGCCGCTTGCTGTCCGGGCTGAACGCCAAGCCAAACAGACGGTCGGCATGCCCTCGTAGCGTCCAGTGTGCCCCTCCGCTCACGGCATCCCAGAGCCGGGCGGTGCTGTCCATGCCGGCCGAAGCCAACCAGCGGCCGTCCGGACTGAAGACGACGCTATGGACCTCATTGGAATGCCCCTTCAGAACCGCAATCTCGCTTGCCGTTTCCACGTCCCAGATCTTTACCGAGTGATCTTGGCCCGCCGAGGCAAGCCGCTTTCCATCCGGACTGAAGACCAAACCAAACACCGCGCCTTGGGAGCTCTGCAAGCTCCGCAACGCCAGACCGTCGGACGCATCCCAGAACTTTACGACGCCGTCCTGCGCCGCCGACGCCAACTTACCGTCTGCGCTAAAGGCGATACTCGTGACCCAGTCCGCGTGCCCCGTCAGGGTCTGTACCGGCTCGCCAGTGGCGACTCCCCATAGTTTGATCGTGCCGTCGCGGCTGGCGGTGGCCAACCGCCGACCGTCGGGGCTGAAGGCGACACCGAGCACGAAATCCTGGTGTCCCGAAAAGGTTCTCAACGCGCGGCCGCTCGCCGCGTCCCAGAGCCTGGCCGTGAAGTCGTGACTGACCGACGCAATCGACTTCCCATCCGGACTATAGATCGCACAGGGCACCGAACCCTCGTGCCCTTTCAGCGTTAAAATCGGCGTGTCGACGAGGCGGCGCCAGTAGTACCATTCAAAGCCGCGCAGGTCGTCTTCATTTGGCTTGGGCCGGTGTTCGTCCAGCAGGGCGACCAATCTCTCAAGCCGCCTTTCCTCCCAATCACTCTGCGCCAGATTCATGTGGGCGATGTAGACGTGCCTCTGGGCTGTTCGCTCGGCCAGCGTCGCTCGCAGGGCCAACCAACTGCTTACCCCGGTGGTGACGACCAGCACCAGGGCGAAGGCGAACGCCGCCCCGAGCCACTTCCGGTTCTTATAGGCGAATTTGCGGAGCCGGTAGCGGGCCGAGGGGGGCCCGGCCTCGACGGGTTCGCCGCTCAGGTAACGTTCGATGTCACCCGCCAAGCCGCTAGCCGTCTGATAGCGCCGGTCGCGATTCTTCTCCAGGGCCCGCATGACAATCCAGTCGAGCTCGCCGCGTAGGTGTCGCGTGAGCCGTTCGGGTTCCTGCCTGCGCTGAGCCAAGACCGCGGCCCGCAACCGGTGGGACTCGCTCGCGCGGGTGCTCGGCTTCGGCGGATCTTCCTCACGGATCAACCGCAGCACCTCGTGAATTGCCGACCGCTCGAGCCGTTCGCGGGTCAACGGCGTGGTGCCCGTCAGCAACTCATACAAGAGCACACCCAGGCTGTAGATATCGGCCCGTGTGTCGACGTCGCCGGCATGGAACTCAGCCTGCTCAGGACTCATGTACTCCAACGTGCCAACGATGCGGCCCAAACCCGTCAGTGTCCGCTCCGTCAAACGTTCTCCGATCGCCTTCGCCACGCCGAAGTCGATGATCTTGGGTACTGCCTTGCCGTCTTCGGTGGCAACCAGCACATTGCTTGGTTTCAGGTCGCGATGGATGACGCCTTTCTGGTGGGCGTGCTGCACGGCTTGGCACACGGTCGCAAACAAACGGAGCCGATCGCAGGGAGTCAGGCTGTGCTCTTCGCAATAACGGGTGATCGGTACTCCTTTCACCAATTCCATGACGAAGTAGGGGCGTCGCGAGTCGGTGGTTCCTCCGTCGAACACGCGGGCGATATTCGGGTGTTCCATAATCGCCAGCGCCTGACGCTCGGCTTCGAAGCGGGCCACGACCTCGCGGGTGTCCATGCCCGGTTTGACGATTTTGAGCGCCACCGTCCGACGGACCGGTTGCTGCTGGTCGGCCAAAAAAACGACGCCGAAGCCACCCTCACCGAGAAGTTCGATCAGCTTATAGGGACCAATTTGGGCGCCGGGCCCCTCGCAGACAGCGACCGCCGCGCGGGGCACCGCTGGTGACTGGAGAAACGAAGGTTCACGGTCGTGGACGCGTAGCAAAGACTCAACGCGTGCCAATAGATTCAGATCGTCTTCGCACGCCTGCCGCAGGTATCGCCGGCGCGCATCAAAGGCCTCGATCTCAAGCGCCGTCAAAAAGATGTCGCGTTCAGACACCCTGCGCGCCCTCCATTTCCAGGCGAAGCCAGGCCCGGGCGTAGGTCCAGTCGCCGTCCGCCGTAGATTTTGCGATGCCGATGACCTCCGCCGCCTCCTCACTCGTCAGTCCGGCGAAGAAGCGTAGCTTGATGACCTCGGCCATCCGCCGATTTATTCGCTCGAGCTTGTCCAAGGCATCGTTCAGCGCCAGTAAATCGAGATCGGGACCCGCCGAAGAAATCGCCAGATCGATCAGCTCGACCCGCTGGCGATCTCCTCCGGCCTTAAGGCTCCTCTTATGTCGCGCCCGCTCGACCAGAATCCTCCTCATGGCCTCAGCCGCCGCGGCAAAAAAATGTCCGCGGCTGTTCCAAAGCTGAGGATGCCCGTCCCCCACGAGCCGCAAATAGGCTTCGTGCACCAGGCCGGTCGCCTCAAGTGTCTGGCCGGGCGACTCTCGTGCCATCTTTCGGGCAGCCAGGTTCCGCAGCTCGTCATAGACGAGCGGCAGAAGTTGTTCCGCAGCCTGCGGATGGCCTTGCCGAATGGCGGACAGGCTGTCCACGATTGCGCTCATGTCGGGCACCTGTTCAAACTGAGATCCCAATTGATCCAGCTTAAATGAGGGAAACGAATAAATCGAACATGACCATCCGAAATTGCCCATCCGAGACGTAGCGGGTCCCGGTAAAAGGCGGTCAGGTTGTTGCGAGAAGGTTGCTCGTCATCGCTGTTAGATTTTGGGTTCCGCCCTTTTTATACTGGCGAGTGGTACCTGGGGCGCGAGGCAACGATTATGGGCGCGATCGCAGAGAGCCTATCAGCCATCGAAGAGGGCGATGCCCGAGCCGCCGAACAGCTTTTGCCGTTGCTTTATGACGAGCTGCGGCAGTTAGCTGCTCAAAAGATTGCCCGAGAAAAGCCCGGGCAAACGATTGAGGCCACGGCGCTCGTCCACGAAGCTTATTTGCGTCTTGTGGACGTGGACCACCTGCAGCTCTGGAACAGCCGCGGACATTTTTTTGCCGCCGCGGCCGAGGCCATGCGACGGATCCTCGTCGAGCGGGCCAGGCACAAACGGACGCTAAAGGCCGGTGGGGATCGACGGCGGGTGGAGATGGTCGACCTTGCCCTGACCTCGGCTGGGCCGGACTTCGACCTGCTGGCCTTGAACGAGGCACTTGAGAAACTTGAAGGCAAAGATTTGCCGATGGCGCAGCTCGTCAAGTTGCGGTTTTTCGCCGGCCTGACCATCGAGGAAGCAGCCAAATCGTTGGGCATTAGCACGTCAAAGGCTAATAGCGATTGGGCTTACGCTCGTTCGTGGCTCGGCGTGGAAATGGGGGGCGTGGCGACACGGGACAGCACCTGAACCGCGGGATGAAGCATTTTTTGTAGCCAAGTGCACAAACAGCACTCGCTTTTCGCACTGAATAGTAACGACCATTCGCGGTCTGGGACGGGGCGATTGAATCAACCAAGCGATGGCCAAGCTCGACGAACGAGCAATCTTCGATGCCGCTCAGCAGATCGAGTCTGCTGCTGCGCGATCGCGGTATTTGAAAGAAGCCTGCGAAGACGACGCAACTCTTTTTGCCCGCGTTGAGGCGTTGCTCAAGATCCACGACGACCCCGCGTTCTTGGGCGCGCCGATGGCTTCGCTCGTTGACCTGGCGAGTTCCGTTGGCCAGGAACAGGGCTCGCAGATTGGCCCCTACAAGCTGATCGAACAGATCGGCGAAGGAGGCTTCGGGGTCGTGTTCCTGGCGGAGCAAAAGGAGCCGATCCGCCGCCTCGTGGCGCTCAAGATCCTCAAGCCCGGCATGGACACTCGCGAGGTGGTGGCCCGGTTCGAGGGCGAACGGCAGGCGTTGGCTCTGATGGACCACCCGAACATCGCCCGCGTGTTCGACGCCGGGGCGACGCCTTTGGGACGTCCCTATTTTGTAATGGAACTGGTGAAAGGGGTGCCCATCACGCAGTATTGCCAGGAACAGGGACTTGAGGCGCGCGAGCGGCTGGTTCTGTTCGCGGCTGTCTGCCGGGCCGCGCAGCACGCCCATCAAAAGGGCGTGATTCATCGCGACCTGAAGCCGACGAACGTCATGGTGGCCGCCTACGACGGCCGACCAACGCCGAAAATCATTGATTTCGGCGTCGCCAAAGCGGTGGGAGAGCGGCTCACGGAGCGGACGCTCGTCACCGGCTTTGCCAGCATCATCGGCACGCTGGAATATATGAGTCCGGAGCAAGCGGAGTTCAACGCGCTGGATGTTGATACCCGCGCCGATGTTTACAGTTTAGGCGTGCTCCTCTACGAACTTCTGACCGGCACAACACCACTCACTCGTGAGCGACTCAAGCAGGCAGCGATCACAGAAGCCCTTCGGCTGATCCGCGAGGAAGAGCCGCCGAAACCAAGCACCCGGCTGAGCGACTCGAAGAATTCGTTGGCCTCCGTTTCAGCTCAACGGAAGCTCGAAATTGAGTCGCTGGCGCGCGAGCTGCGCGGCGATCTCGATTGGATCGTCATGAATGCCCTGGAGAAAGATCGCGATCGGCGCTACCAGACCGCCAACGGCCTCGCAAGAGACATCGAGCGTTACCTCAACGACGAGCCGGTTGAGGCCCGCCCCCCCTCAGCCGCCTATAAACTCGGCAAGTTCGCACGCAAACATCGAACGGGTCTGTCGGCCGCCTGCGTTTTCTCATTGCTATTGGTCTTCGCAACGGCGGTGAGCTCATGGCAGGCGTTTCGCGCCACGGTTGCCGAGCACAATGCTGATCTGCATCGAGATCGCGCCGAAGCCGAGGCCAAGCGCGCTCGAGAACATGTGTTCGTCGCCCACATGAATCTGGTGCAGAGCGATTGGGAGGAGAACCGGCTTGAGCGGCTGGTGGGGCTCATCGAACAACACCAGCCCGGACCTGACCAAGAAGATTTACGGGGCTTTGAATGGTATTACTGGCGTCGACTCCTTGATACCGCGCTGGTCACCATGAAAGGACACTCGCGCCCGGAGACGTGCGTCGCCTACAGTCCCACCGGCGAGTTACTGGCCTCCGCCAGCATGGACGGGACAGTGGCGACGTGGGACGCGGCCACCGGCCGCATGCTGGGCAACGTTCAGGCCCACGCGAACATGGTTCGCGGCGTCTCCTTCAGCCCCGACGGCGAGCGGCTTGCGACCGCCAGTGCCGACGGCACGGTCAAGGTGTGGAACGCGGCTAGTCTGGAAAACCTGGCAACCCTGTCGGGGCACGCCGACTGGGTTACGAGCGTCGCTTACAGCGCCGACGGCAAGTGGCTCGCGTCCGGCAGTCGCGATCGTATGGTCAAGCTGTGGGATGCCGCCAGCGGCCAGGAATCACGAAGCTGGCAGGCTCACCAAGACTGGGTGACTTGTGTCGCCTTCGACTCGACGGGAACTCGCCTTGCTACCGCGAGCAAGGACAAAGCCGTCAAGATTTGGGACGTTTCCACGGGAAAAGTGGTTCGTTCGTTGGCGGGGCACATGAACGAGGTCCAGGGCGTCGCCTTCAGCCCGGATGCCGCGTTGCTGGCGTCGGCCGACCTGTCCGGCAACGTGCGACTTTGGGACGTGGAGACCGGCCAGCCGCGAAGAGTGGTCGACCGCCACGCCGACCGTGCCTTTTGCGTGACATTTGCCCCGGATGGCCGTCGATTGGCCTCGGCCAGCATGGATCAGACGATCAAGTTATGGGATGTGTCGAGCGGCCAGGTCGTCGACACGCTGAAGGGACATACTGCCGGTGTCGTCGGTGTTGCCTTCAGCCCCGACGGCCTACGGTTGGCGTCGGCGAGCCACGATCGAACCGTAAAAATCTGGAACCCGTTGCTGGGCCAGGAGAGGATGGTCACACTTCAGGATTTTGGCCGGCCCGCTGCACTCACCGTCGCATTCAGTCCCGACGGCACACGACTGGCGACGGCCGGTGTCGATTCGACTCTGCGAATCTGGGATACGGCGAGCGGGCAGAAGACGGCGATGCTGAACGGGCATAAGGGCATGGTTTTCAGCGTCAGGTTCAGTCCTGATGGAACGCAACTCGCGTCGGCGAGTGACGATAAAACGGTGAAGATTTGGGAGATCGAGTCGGGCCAAGAGTTACGTACCTTCACTGGAGACGGGGAGTTCTCAGAGGTTGCCTTCAGCCCGGACGGCGAGCTTCTTGCGGCCGCCAGTTCGGACGCGACCGCGCGAGTGTGGGAGGTGGCCAGTGGGGGCGAAAAGTTTGTTCTCCGAGGCCACGAGAAACCCGTGACAAGCGTGACGTTCGGCCGCGACGGCAGGTGGCTTGCCACCGGCAGCGACGACCAGTCGGTTAGAATTTGGCGCGTGGATCGCGGCGAGCAACTGCGGACGTTTGCAGGACACTCGGCGGAATACCCCGGAATTACCCGAGTGGCCTTCAATCGCGAGGGGAGCCGTCTGGCCTCTGCCGGCCGCGACCATACGGTCAAGATCTGGGACACGGCCTCGGGTGACGAGGTCTGCACCTTGCGAGGGCACATCGACTATGTATCGAGCGTCGTTTTCAGCCCCGACGGAAAGCGGGTGGTGTCGGCCGGCGCCGACACCACCATCAAACTCTGGGATGTGGCGACCGGGCAGGAAACGCTGACTCTGAAAAAGCACGGCATGCTTGTGACCGCGATCGCCTTCAGCGACGATGGCATGCGCCTGGCTTCGGTGGGGGGCGATGGCGCCGTCCTGCTGTGGGATGCGCGGCCGTGGACGTCCGAACTTCGCGCCCAAACCGAATCACGAATCCTGTGTCGTCGCCTCTTTGACGAGGTGGGACTCAGATCGGAGGTGATCGAACGCATTCAACGCACCGCCGGTCTGGAACCCCGTGTGAGCGAGGCTGCGGCGCGGATGGCCGGACTCTTCCAAGAAGAGGCAAAGGACCTTACGATCCGGAGCTCTCGTGTCGTCGTCCGTTCGCGGGAATCGCCCGAGCTGTATGCACTTGCACTGCGCCAGGCGCAGGCCGCGTACCTTATGTCGCCCGACTACCTGCCCGGCTTGAGGACGCTCGGCATGGCACTCTACCGTTGCGGCCAATTCAAGGAAGCGATCGACAAGCTTGCGGCTTGTGACCGACTTTTCACCGCGCAGAACCCGAACCGCAACCCTATGGACGTCGCCTTTTCGGCCATGGCGCACTTCCGGCTTGGCCAGGTAGCCGAGGCGCAGGAGCTGGTAAACCTGATCAAGCCCCTACTGAACCGGCCCGCGTTCCGTGGGCTAGGCGAGCGAGAAAACTTTCTTCGCGAAGCAGTGCAGCTTGTCGAAGGCGAGTAGTTGCGGCGGGAGGCGCCCGGCCTGCGTTGCTGGCCGAACGGCCCAAGAACGCGCGAAACCGCAATCCCGCCAAATTTTCTGAAAAAACCGCGTAGAAACCGAAGCTGTTTCTCGCACTGGAGGAGGGCGCTTTGATGCGAACTCGCTTAGGTGGGGAAAACTCAGCATGTCGCTCGCCTCCATTTTGGATCGCCTGGCGTGCCAACCGGCCATTCCACGTCGTAAAAAGCTTCGCCGTCCCCCCCGATTCTATGTGGAGATGCTGGAACGACGTGCCCTTCTGACGACCTATACCGTCACGAGCACGGTTTTGAACTTCGATGGGGGAGACGACCAGCATCTCGGCTTGCTGATCGCCATGGAGCGTGCCAACGGCCACCCCAACGACAGCAGCGGCCCGGATGTTATTGATTTCAATATTCCCAGCAGCGGCGTACAAACGATTTCGCCCACGGCTGCCCTCGCGTTGCCCGCGATCACCGACCCGGTGATCATCGACGCCACCACCCAGCCTGGTTACACACCCCAGCAGCCACTCATCGACCTGGACGGCACCCAGGCGGCATTCTCGGACGGCCTGCTGTTTAGCGTCGGCGGAAACACGGTCAAGGGTCTGATCATCAGCAACTTCGCCGCTCTCGGCATCGTGCTTGATGGAAGTGCCGACCCAAACCACGGTCACGACGCGAGCGTGAACAACGTCATTCAAGCCAATTGGATCGGCACGGACGCTTCGGGGACGACCGCGGCAGCGAATCTGCTTGGCGGCATCAAGCTCATTCAGTCATCGCACAACCTGATCGGCGGCGTGAATCAAGACGGCAAGCTTGTCGAAGGGAACCTGATCTCGGGCAACGGTGAAACCGGGATCTTTCTCGAAGACCAGTCATGCACGGCCAATTACATCGAAGGCAACTATGTCGGCACGGACGTGACCGGGCTGCTCCCCATCAAGAATGCCCCCGACGGTGAGGATGGAATCTACCTGGGTCCTCCCACAACGACTCCGGCGTTAGGGTTCGCCTCGGGCAACTTCATAGGCGACTTCGACCCTACCAACCAGTTCGAGCTCGACGGTCGCAATATCATTGGCGGCAACTCCAACAACGGCATCTACATTCTCGGCGGAAGTGGCAACCTGATCGCCGGCAACTACATCGGCCTCGGCGCCGATGGTCTGACCCCCGTGCCTAACGGCCGGGATGGAGTGCGCCTGGAAGACGCCAGTTCGAACATCATCGGCGGCGTTCAGGACAATGCCGGCAACACCATCTCGGGTAATCTGCACAACGGCATCGAAATCGTGGCCGACGATGAGAGCGAGCAGTCGATCCCGATTCCCGTCTCGCAACAGAGCGCCAAGGACAACGTCATTCAGGGCAACCACATCGGTACCGATGCCAGTGCCACAGTGAGCACCATGACGCCGGCCGGCGGTGACACCGTCCACCTTGGTAACGGTCAAGACGGCGTGGCACTGCGCAACCTGGCGAGTGACCCTTCGGTGGCCGTGAGTCTGACTGTGATCGGCGGCACGGATTCAAGCGATGGCACGGTCGACGGAACCGTCAAAGCGCGGAACATCATTTCCGGTAATCTCGACAGCGGCATTTTGATGCAAGGGGCCGGGGTTACGCTGAACACGGTCGAGGGGGACTACATTGGTACCAACACGACGGGCGACAAGGCCTTGCCGAATTCGAACGCCGGTGTCTCGTTGACCAGCATCTCAGGCGACTTGCAGGGGCCGTCCGCGAATCGCATTGGTGTAGTCGGATCCGGCAACATCATTTCCGGCAACGGCACTCCGGCGCAGGGAACTACGCCCGCTGAAGGTGCTGGCATCCGCATCGCCAACTTCTCGGACGGCAATTTCGTCGTCGCCAACCGGATTGGCACAACAGCCGACGGGCTGACGGAGCTGCCTAACGTTGACGGGGTCGACATTGTCGACTCCGCCGACAACATCGTTGGAGGAGATGTATCTAACGATCAGAACGTCATCAGCGGCAATCTGCTGGACGGTGTGTCGATCACCGGCGGCCATGCGACTGGCAACAAGCTGCAAAACAATTTGGTTGGCGTCAACCTCGCGGGCACTGCCCTCGCGAATACGACCGGAGTCTCGATCGAGCCAATCTTTCTCACATCGCCATCAGGCAATCTGATCGGCGGCACGGAGAAGAATGGCAACCAGGAGGTCGGCCTGGGCAATGTGATCTCTCACAACCGCCAGGAGGGAGTTCTGATCGGTGGCGGGTCGCAGAACAACAGCGTGGCAGCCAACACGATTGACGACAACTTTACGGGCGTCGTTATCCTTGACTCACCCTCAAATACCATCGGCGGCACGACGCCCGCGTCCGCCAACTCGATCGGTGGCAATCTGTCCGACGGCATCGAGATTGAGGGAACCAACGCCACGATTAATCTGGTCGAGGGCAACGCCATCGGGATCGACGCGGCTGGTGCAAACGGATCGAACGGCGTGCTCATCAACAATGCTCCCGGGAACGTCATCGGCGGGGCCATTCAGGGGGCACGGAACGTGATCTCCGGCAACCTGCAAGACGGGGTGCGCATTGAGGGCGAACAGGCGCAGGTCAACGTGGTGGCGGGCAATTATATCGGTGTCGCGTCCGATGGCAGCCCTGCCCCCAACGGCGCGGGTGCCGATCCGGCGAATCCGGACGCATTGACCTCGAGTGGCGTGGTCATCACAGCCGGTGCTTCGCTGAACACGATCGGCGGTGACGGAGACCTGGGACGTAACATCATCTCCGGCAATGCCTCCGACGGAGTCCATATCTCGTCCGCAGGTTCCAAGAACGTTGTGAAGAATAACTATATCGGTCTTAACGTGCAGGGCACTGGCCCTTTGAGCGATTCGTCCAAGCAATTGACGGGCATTACCGTCGACAATACGCCTCTCACCCTAATCGGCGCCGACTCTTTTGATCAAGGAGGAAACGTAATCTCGGGGAGTAACTTCGATGGAATCTTCATAGGTGGACAACTCTCCTCCGGAACGGTCATCAAAGGCAATTACATCGGGACGAACAAGGATGCAACCGCCGCCGTAGGCAATCGCTTCGGGATTAATTTGGCTGCGGAATCTGAAACGGTGGGCGCGAGTGGACCTTCGACACAGACAACCGTGACTGACAATATCGTCGCGGGCAACCGCAAGGGTGGCATCTCCATCAATGCGGGGGCGACGCAGAACCACCTGACTTCGAACCAGATCGGAACGGGGCAGTTCGGCAACGCCGGTGCCGCGATTCGCATCTCCAACTCGCCCAGTAACTTCATCGGCGAAGAGGGCGCCGGCAACACCATCGTGCTTACGGGCTTGGACGTCGATCAGGATCCCGTACTTGGCAGCGGTTTCGGTATCCTTGTCACGGGAAGCGCCTCCCAAGCTAACGACATCGCCGACAACAACATCGCCGACAATGCCAACGCCGGCATCGAGATTTTCGGCGGAGCGTCGGGCAACCGAATCGGCAACACGCAAGGCAACATCGTGGTTGACAATCTCGACGGCATTGTAATTACAGGCAGCGGAACCAATAACAACACCGTGATCAACAACGACATTGGTATCGAACCGGACAACACCCCCCGAGGAAACGCGCACAATGGCGTCTTGGTGTCAGGCGGCGCCTCGAACAATGCGATCGGTACTCTGCCTGGAAGCAACACGATTTCGGCTAACGGCCTCAGCGGAGTGTTAATCCAGGATGCCCAGTCGCACGGCAACACGGTCCTCGGCAACTTCATTGGAACGGACGTGGAGGGTAACTTTCACAAAGACGGACACCTCGGCAACGGCGTCGCCGGCGTCTATGTAGAAGACTCGCCAGATAACAAGGTCGGCGGAGAAACGGACGGCGCAGGCAACGTTGTCGAGGGAAATCTCGTTGGCGTCGCACTCGAAGACGCGAATGCCACGGGCAACGTGGTTGAAGGCAATGAGATCGCCAACAATTCGGATATCGGCGTCAGGATCATCCGCGCCTACCGGAATCAAATTGGCGGACCCGATGAGGCCGACGGGAATGAGATTCACGACAATGGTTCGGACGGCGTTGAAGTCGACGCGGGCACCGGTAACTCAGTCCTTCACAACGAGATCTTTCAGAACGAGAAACTCGGCATTGAATTGGTGCAAGGGGGAAACAATCTGCAGGCCGCTCCCTGGTTGCAGTTGGCTACGACCGGCAACAGCCACCGCATCGCAGGATGGATCACGGCCTCTCCCAACACGACGTTCACGCTCGAGTTTTTCACTGGGGACAACTTGGAGCACAGCGACAATTCTGAAGACGACGATGCGGAGAAATTCATCCCGGTCTCTGCGTCTCAGAGCGTCACGACGAATAGCGGCGGCGTAGCGATTTTCGACGCTGCATTACCCGATGACCTGCCGGATGGAACGGTCGTGCGGGCCACTGCGACGAACCCCAATGGGGACACATCACAGTTCTCGAATCCCGTTTTCGTCCGTCCCGATAGCGACGGTGACGGGGCGCCGGATGTCACCGAAAACGCCTCGCCCCTTGGCGACAGCAACGACGCGAGCACGGTGTCAGTTCAAGACGCTCTGAATCAGAACGGCTACGTTACGTTGCAAGCGCCGGTGGGAATCAACCTTCAGAGTGCGTGGTCCATCATTAACCCCTCGCCATCGCCCAACGATCCGACGGGACCGACACACACCCAGTTTGGCCTCGGCTTCGTCGATTTTAGCCTTACCGGCGTGGCGCCGGGCCAGCACGTGGTCGTCACGATGACTCTGCCCGTTACGTTGCCGCACGGATCCACGTATTGGCGCTACGGCAAAACTCCGAATACTCCCAGCCCGCACTGGTACGACTGGAACTACGATCCGCACACCGACACCGGAGCACAGATCGACGGAAACACGATTACGCTCCACTTTGTCAACGGCGGCCGCGGCGATGACGACCTCGATGCCAGCAACGATTCCATTGAAGACGCCGGCAGCCCTGGGGCCCCCGATCCCTTCACCGTCACTACGACGGCCGACAGCGGGCTCGGTTCACTGCGGCAGGCCATCCTCAATGCCAACGCGAATCCTGGCAACGATGAAATCACGTTCGATCTTCCTGGTTCTGTTCCGCAGATCATTCAGCCCTTATCGCCGTTGCCAGCGATCACCGATCCCGTGACCATCGATGGCTTGAAACTGCCCGCCTCAGAAGACGGCCACGACATCGAAGGAACGACGCCGTTGGTCGAGCTCGACGGCAGCCTGGCCGGGCCGGGGGCGGACGGGTTGACGTTCGAAGTCGGCAGCTCGATCGTTCGCGGCTTGATCATCGACCACTTCTCGGGCGACGGAATTCGCATGGAGTCAAATGGCTCAATAGACCTAGAGGAATTCCTTGGCAATACGATCAGCGGCATGACGCTTGATAGTAACGGCGGCTACGGCATCGAGGTCAACGATACTCCGGACAATACGATTGGCGAGGACGACACGAGCGGCGGCAACGTGATTTCCGGCAATGCCAAGGGAGGCATCAGTATTCACGGCAGTGACGCCAGCCAGAATTCGCTCACGAACAATCTCATCGGCACAACAGCCGACGGCGTGACACCGCTGCCCAACCTTGGCCCCGGCGTTCTGATCGGCGACGGCGCCAGCGGCGCCGGCGTCGGCTCCGAGTTCGACAACCCAAACAATACGATTGCGTTCAACACCGGCCCCGGCGTCGAAGTTCTTCCCGGCGCGTCGGCCTTCGTCCAAGGCAACTCGATCTTTGCCAATCAGGGCCTGGGCGTCGATCTTGACGGCGACGGCGTCACGCCCAACGACGCCGACGACAGCGACGGGGTGCAGAATTTCCCGGTGCTGACGAGCGTAGCCAGTTACGGCGGCTACACCTATATCAACGGAACGCTCGCCAGTTCCCCGCAGTCGGGCTTCACGCTTGACTTCTACGCCAGCCCGGCGGCCGACCCATCGGGTTTTGGCGAGGGGCAAGTCTTCGTAGGCTCGAAGTTGGTCTTCACCGACGCATCGGGTCAGGGATCGTTCGCGCTCAACTTCCAGCAGTCCGTCCCGCCGGGCTGGTTTATCACCGCGACCGCCTCGAGCTTTGAGACGTCGGAGTTTTCGGCGGCGGTCAAGGTGCCGACCCTTACGCCGCTGGTCTTAACCGTCAATACTCCGGACGACGTCGACAACGCCACGCCTGACCCTGCCCATTTTTCGCTCCGCGAAGCGATCGAGGCAGCCAACGCCCATCCTGGGCAGGACGTCATTGACTTCGATCTGCCCGATCAAACACGGACCATCTCCCCGCTTTCGCCCCTACCCAACATTACCGACCCGGTGATCATCGACGGCACCAGCCAGTTTGGCTATGCCGGTCTGCCGCTCGTCGAATTGGATGGTTCACAGGCCGGAGATGGCGCCAACGGTCTGACAATCACGGGCGGTGGCAGCGTCGTGCGCGGACTGGTTATCCACAGCTTCAGTGGAAGTGGAATCGAGCTCACGGGACTTGGCGGCAACGTCGTCGAGGGAAACTTTATCGGCACGGACGTCACCGGCACGAACTATTTGCCGAACCAACGTGGCGACGTGTTCGTGTATCTCTCGCCCGACAATCTGATCGGCGGCACGACCGCGGCCGCGCGCAACGTCATCGGACTGATCCACCTCGACGGCTACAATATCGACACCGCCCAGCCAGACGACAACTCGGGTGGAAACCGCGTGGAGGGAAATTACATCGGCACTGACATGACCGGCACGGTCATCTTGCCGGGTGGGGCTCTGGGGACGGGCATCCTCATTGACGTCAGTGCGGCGAATACCATCGGCGGCACTGCGCCCGGCGCCGGCAACTTGATCAACGGTTCTCTTGAGATCGCCGACTCCGATTCGAATTTCGTGCAAGGCAACCTGATTGGCACCGACTTCACCGGTACGGTCGCCTTGTCGGGGAGCATCGACATCGCGGGAGAAGGCTTGCCCGCTGAATTCAATCAGATCGGAGGCGATACTCCAGCAGCCCGCAACATCATCGTGGGCCAATTCTTTATTAACGGCAGCACGGGCTCCCTCAATCTGGTCCAGGGCAACTACATCGGCACCGACATCACGGGCACCGTGGCGCTGGGCGGCAAGACGGAACACGACGGGATTACGATCGAAGGGTCTTCCAACACGATCGGTGGAGCTGAGCCGGGCCAGGGAAACCTGATTTCGGGTAATTCCCTCCCCGGATTCGGTCTGGCGGGCATCGGCCTCACCCCAAGCGCGCACGACAACTTTGTCCTCGGCAACCGGATTGGTACCGACGTGACCGGCACCAAGCCGCTGGGCAACGACATCGGCATCCGCAACCAGGGGTACAACAATACGTTCGGCGGCAGCTTTCCGGGGACCGGCAACGTCATTTCGGGCAACAATCTAGATGGGATCAACCTCGGACCCGACGGCGGCAATGTCGTCAAGGGGAACCTGATCGGTACGGATTACACGGGCACAAAAGCCCTGGGCAACGGCGACGGTATATCGGGTGGTAATACCTTCCCCAATCTCTTTTCCGGTGACCTGATCGGCGGTACCGAACCGGGCGCGCGGAACGTGATTTCCGGTAACCGCGGATTTGGTATTTCCATCACCGGGCGCGCGCTCGTCCAGGGGAACTACGTCGGCGTCGACGCGAGCGGCATGAACCGGCTGGGCAACGGCGGCATGGGCGTCGGCATCAACCAGAACTCCACGCTGGGTGGTCCGGCTCCGGGCGCCGGCAACGTGATCTCGGCCAACGGACTGGACGGCGTCGACGCCGACTCGGCAGGCAACGTCGTGCAAGGCAACAAGATCGGCACCGATGTGACCGGCACGCTCAACTTTGGCAATGGCGGTGACGGCATCTCGATCATCACCTCTTATGCCATCGCCAGCGAGGAAACGATCGGGGGCACCGATCCGGGTGCAGGAAACGTGGTGGCCTACAACGGCCGCCGAGGCGTGAGCGATCCATTTGGTAGCGGGAACGTCATCCGCGGCAACGATATCTTCGCCAACGGTGATATCGGGCTGGTGACCGACATCAATGGCGTCATGTCGACGTATGCCGAGCAGCGCGGAGTTAGCCTGCCGCATTCCGCTCCGGTGCTTACGTCAGCGGTGTTTGACCAGCAGGGAACGGTCGTCACCGGAACGCTTACTGGCGAGCCGCTCACGTACTACGCCATCGACTTCTTCGCCAACGATTCGGTCCCGCCCAGCGGATTTGGCGACGGCCAGACGTATCTTCAATCGATCTCGGTGCTGATGGACGCGAGCGGTTCGACCGACTTCCAGATAACGCTCGATCAGGCGGTGCCCATCGGAAAGTGGATTACGGCAACGGCCACTCCAGATACTCCGGATGGGAACACATCGCAGTTTTCTCAGGCGACGCCGGTTGTCGCCGCGGTGGATCCGAGTGACATCGAGTTCGCGGCTCCCTCATTCGTCGTCAGCGAAAATGGCGGCGCCGCAGTCGTAGTTGTCACACGGACCGGCTCCACGAGCGGCACGGCCACGGTCGTCTATACAACCAGCGACGGTTCGGCCACGGCCGGCGCGAACTACACCACGACGGCGGGCACACTCACGTTCAACGACGGCGATTCCAGTGAAACTCTGACCATCCCGATTCAGAATGACGGCCTGGCGGACGGAAGCAAAACGTTTCAGATCGTCTTGAGCAATCCGTCCGGCGCCGACCTGGGGAGCCTGCACAATGCGACGGTGACGATTCTCGACGACGACCGGGCCGGGCAGATCGCGCTGGCCAGTTCCGCGTTCACCGTCGACCAGGCGCTCAACGGGGATGTGTTTGACCTCACACGCACGGGTGGCAGCCAGGGCCGGGTCACGGTCGACTACCGGGTGACCGGCGGCACCGCAATTGGGTCGGTCAGGTTGCCGAACGCGGGTGAGCAGCTAGAAGCAGATTACGTTGACGCCTTCGGCACCGTTACGTTCGACGACGGTCAGACGACGGCCCAGATCAACATTCAGCGGATCATCGATTACATCAACGGCGACTTAGGGAGGCCGGAATATAAAGGACCGCGAACCATCGAGTTGACGATCGGGAATCCGACGGGCGGCGCAACACTGGGTGACATCACCACCAGCACGATGACGATTCAGGACGAGGAGGATCGCGCCGGCGCTTTTTCGATCGGCGGCCAGACGAGTGCCCTGGAAAGCGACGGCAAGGTCTTTATCAGTATCGAGCGATTTGGCAATCTTTTTTCAGTGCAAACGATTCACTACGCCACGGTCGACGGCACCGCCAAAGCGGGAGCCAACTATACGGCCACGGCGGGCACGGTGACTTTCAACGCGGAACAATCCCAGGCATCGTTCTCTGTTCCCATCCTCGACGACGGCGTGGTCGACGACCCGGGTAGTTTCCAGGTAGTGATCAGCGATCCGGGCGAAGGTGCTTTCATTTTCGATGGCCTCGACCGGTGGACCGTACAGATCCTCGACAGCGACACTCCGGCCCCCGATCAAGTCGTGGTCAGCAGCAGCCGCTTTGCGGAAGATGCCAATAGTGCAAAAATCCTCGTTGAATTGCTAAATGGGCGAACAGGCACACAAGACGAGGCACACGGAGCCGTGACATTCGATTACGCGACCAGCGACGGTACCGCCAAGGCGGGCGTCGACTACACGGCCACCTCCGGAACGCTGACGTTCTTCCCTGGCGAGCCGGACTTGTTCATCACCGTGCCGATTCTTCCGCACCACGACGCCAGCCCCGACTCGACGTTTTTCGTTACCTTGAGCAACATCGTCGGCGACGCGGTCGTTGGCGGCGACAATCCGGCGACGCAAACCCTCTTTCAGACGGATTCGCCTGGACCGATCAGCATCAGCGCGGCGCAGTACGTTGTCGCAGAGGCGAAGGCTGGGCTCACGATCACGATCGCCTACACGCCCGGACCAGGAGACTATGCCACCGTGTGGGCCGACTACTCGACCGTGGACGGAACCGCCCAGGCCGGCGACCGCTACCTGCCCGTCTCCGGAACGTTGGCGTTTGGAAGTTCGGAGTCGAGTGACAGCGACCCAACGATCAGCGATATCCACACGATCACCATTCCGATCCTCAACAACCTTTCCGTCGAGGGAAACCAAACCTTCTATCTGAAACTCTCCAATCTGGCGGGTGGCGCCAGCCTGGGGGCAAACAGCGTTGTGCCCATCACGGTGCTCGACGAGGACGAGCAGTCCGCGCCGGTGACGATCAGCGCAGGCGGTCCGTATACGATTACGGAGGGCGACTCGCTGACCCTTTTAGCCACGACCAGCGGCGGAAGTTCGCCGGATCTATCCTGGGACATCAACGGCGACGGTATCTTTGGCGACGCGATCGGGGCGAATCCCACGCTTTCCTGGGCGCAGCTTCAGGCGCTCGGCATTTCCGACCGACCCGGGACCTACCAGGTGAGCGTACGCGCGACCGACCTCGTGAACCAGGTGACCTCCGATCCAACCCCGCTAACTGTCAGTGATGTGCCGGTCGTGGGCACGGGTGGCTTCACCTACAGCGCCGCCGCGGGCGGCACCCCTGCGAACGAAACTTTGGCCACGTTCACCGATCCACCCGGCGCCGAGACGCTCGACAACTACTCGGCCGACATCGATTGGGGCGACGGCACCTCTTCGACGGCCGGCGACATATCATTCGACGCTCAGACGCAGGTGTTCACTGTCAGCGGAGAGCACACTTACGCTGCTTCGGGTGCGTTCCCGATCCATGTCACGCTACATCACAACTCGGCTGCGGGCGTCACCGTGGCAAGCAGCGCGGCGGTAGGCCAGGCTATTCCGCCGTCGTTCACACGGTTGACAAGCGATCTGTCAAAGGGCTCGGCGTACGGGCAGGAAGTGACATTTACCGCGACCGTTTCGGCGACGAGTGGAGCGCCCACCGGATCGGTTGATTTCGTCGACACGACAACCGGCGAAGACCTAGGGTCAGTCCAACTTGCGGTCGTAAACGGCGTCGACGAGGCCAGCGTTGGCGTTTCGAATCTCGACGCTCGTTCGCATACCATCGTCGCCACATACAGCAGCGACACCAATAACTTCGTTGGCAGCCACGACTCGCTTACGCAATCGGTGGCTCCGGCCACTTTGACCGTCACCGCGGACAGCAAGAGCAAGGTCTATGGATCGGCCAACCCGGCGTTCAGCGCCATAATCAGCGGGTTCGTAAACGGCGATACGACAAGCGTTGTCACCGGCACGGCGAGCCTGAGCACCGTGGCCACCTCGGCCAGCGGAGTCGGCAGCTATGCCATCACGGCCGGAGCGGGGACACTCAGCGCCGCCAACTACACCTTTGCCTTCGTCAATGGCATGTTCTCGGTCACGCCCGCCACACTTACCGTCACGGCCGAGAACAAAACGATGGTCTATGGGGCAGCCGTTCCAGCTCTTACCGACACGATCAGTGGTTTTGTGAACGGCGATACATCGAGCATCGTCACTGGCGCCGCGAGCCTAAGCACGGCCGCTACCTCGGCCAGCGGTGTCGGCAACGCCATCATCACGGCCGCGCCGGGAACCCTCAGCGCCACCAATTACACGTTCGCCTTTGCAAACGGGACGCTGAGTGTAACGCCCGCCACGCTCACCGTCACCGCCGACAACAAGAGCAAGACCACCGGGGCCGACAATCCTCCGCTGACCGACACGATCACCGGTTTTGTCAACAACGACCTGGCGAGCGTCGTGACCGGTGCCGCCGATCTGGCGACCGCCGCCACACCGGGGAGCGCAGTGGGAACCTACCCAATCACAGTCCGGCGCGGCACGCTCAACGCCGCGAACTACACGTTCACGTTCGTCGACGGTAACTTGACGGTCACACCGTCGGGGAGCGGAACGGGCGAGACAGGGATTCTGGCCACGGGGGCACCAATTGCGGGCTACGAATTCAGCCCGCTCAGCGCGGTGTCGGTGGCGACCTTTACCGATGGCGACGGCTCCTTGTCCGCCGGTGATTTCAGCGCCACGATCAACTGGGGCGACGGCACCACGTCGGCTGGCAGCGTGTCGCTCTCGTCAGGCGCGTATACGGTGACTGGCTCGCACGAGTACGTCGACGAGGGGCAATACACCCTCGAGGTGAATATCGCGCAGACGGCGGGGGCCGCGACCGGGGCCACGTCGGCTCTTGCCACGGCCGCGGCCACGATTCACGAGCAGCGGCTCGCGAACGGAAGCGTCGGCGCGCCCGACCAGAACTGGATCCAGGAGATGTACCGTGACTTGTTCCACCGCCAGGCGGAACTGCAGGGACTCAACTTTTGGTTGGGGCTACTCCACGGCGGCGAGAGCCGCGAGCAAGTGGCCTTCCAGATTGTGAAGGTAGCATCGTTCGAGGAATTTCAGCGGGATACCGTGGCGTCACTTTACCAGCAGTATCTGGGTCGTGCTCCCGATCCGGCGGGCCTGGACTACTGGGCGGCGTATCTCTACGACGGCGGCACGATCGAGGGCATGTCGCAGGCTCTGGTCAGTTCGCCGGAATACTTCCAGACGCGGGGCGGCACGGTCGACGGCTTTTTGAAGGCCGCCTTTCAAGACATCCTCGGTCGCCAGATCGATCCGGCGGCTTTGACCTACTTTGAGGGGCTGATGTCGCAAGGCGCGTCGGCTGCCGACGTGGGCGCGGCGATCTTCGCCAGCGACGAATATCACCGTCTGCGCGTCAACTCGTTTTTCGAGCAGTTCTTGGACCGGTCCGCCGACGCCCATGCCCTGGCGTACTTCGCCGGTGAACTGGACGATGGCCGAACCGACGAGTTGGTCATCTCGCAAATACTCGCTTCGGATGAATATTTCGCGATACCGCAGGTATAGTGCCGGAGAAGCTCGGAACGCGGCTACTTGATGACTTTATCGGCGTGCTCTCTGTGGCACTCCGCAGCTTCCACTTGCGGTGATTCGGCTGCACTACCAGGGAGGCTCACGCCTCTCGCTCGCCGGGGTGATTTGCGTAATATTTTTCGTCCGATCCTAAGGGACCAGGGGCCGCGCAAGGGGCCTTCTTTGTCGCTATAATCTGCGGGACATATATGGAGTTTGCCGCCGCAAGGAGCCTCACTTGTCGTTTCGCGGAGTCTTTATCGCCATCGTTGTGGCGACGGCGTTGTTGGTTGCCGCGTTGATGTTGAACCGGTATCGCCCCCAGGCGGTCACGCAGCAACCGACGGCGGCGCTCGTCCGGGCTTCCGGGAAGTGCGCGGCTTGTCATTCGAACTTGCAGTACTCCGTGGTGCACGAATACGAGCTCAGTCGGCACGCTGAGAAACGAATCAACTGCCTGGAATGCCACCAGCCTGCCGAAGGTCAGGAGAAACAGGACCATCACGGTTTTGTCATCGCGACGCATCTAACCGCAGCCAATTGCCGGTCGTGTCACGAGCGAATCTACCAGCAGTTTCTGCGCAGCCGGCATGCGGCGCCCTCGTGGGCCGCCGTTTATGGCGACAAGGATTTCAAGGAAGAGCAGGTCGCTTTCAGTGAATCATTTCATCCTGGCGGAACGAAACGTGCGCCACATCCGCTGGTTGAACTCGAAGGCGCGGCCGCGACGACCAGCGGTTGCGCGACATGCCATAGCGTCGGCCGGCCCAATCCAGATGGTTCGATTGGCACTTGTACGGCTTGCCATACCCGGCACACTGCGTCGGTCGAGATCGCCCGCTTGCCTGCTACCTGCGGACAGTGCCACATGGGTCCCGACCACTCGCAGTTGGAGATCTACACCGAATCGCGTCACGGTGTGCTTTTCGAGGCTCAGCGCGACCTGTTGAATCTCAAGGTGCCGCCGAATGAGCTGACCACTCGCCAGATGTTCGTGCCCACTTGCGCCACCTGCCACATGAGCGGCCTGAACGGACTGAACGTGACGCACGACACTTCGGAGCGACTGTCTTACCATCTGGCGTCCGAGGTGTCGGATAAGCGCCCGAACTACACGCTGGCGCAGGCGAATATGAAGGATCTTTGCGCCAACTGCCACAGCCGACAACTCATCGATCGAGTCTACCAGCAAGCTGAGAAAGTCGTCGAAAGCACGAACGACAAGGTCAGGAGGGCCAAATCGATCATCGACGGTCTGCGCGATGACGGGCTGTTGACCAAGCCGTTCGGGCAACCGATCGACTTCGAGTACTTCGATCTCTGGCACTACTACGGCCGCACATCGAAGCACGGTGCGTTCATGGGAGGTGCCGACTTCGTGCAGTGGCACGGCAACTATCCGTTGCTCAAACACATGATCGACATCGAGCACGCAGCGGAAGAGATGCGTAAGAACCATGACAAACCCTAAATGGTACCTCCGGCATCGCCTCTGGCTCGATTGGTTCGTGGTGGTGAACCTCGCCTTCCTTGGGCCCGACATTTTCCTGGCGCACTCGACGAACTACTTCCGCAACGCCTGGGAATATGTGCCGCTGGTCTTCTCCTTGGGTGCGCCGCTCGTGCTTCTAGCCGAACTCGCGGTCGGTGGCTCGATCGGGCGCTGTTTCGGTCTCGCGATCGGTTGGTCCACCGTGGTCGTGGGCGTGTTAGGACTAGTCCTGCACCTGGAAAGCCACTTCTTCCGGGACTACACGCTCGACAGCCTCGTTTACACGGCGCCCTTCGCGGCCCCGCTGGCCTACACGGGGCTGGGTTTGCTGACGATTATGAACCGGACCGTCGATGCCGATACGCCCGACTGGTCGTACTGGGTTCTGCTCCTGGCCTGGGGTGGTTTTGTCGGGAACTTCGTCTTCAGCTTGGCGGACCATGCCCAAAACGGGTTTTTTTATCTGGCTGAATGGGTCGCTGTGGCCGCAAGCGCTTTGGCCGTCGGATTCCTCCTCGTTCCGTTGCTGATCGTGGTCGATCGAGGTTTTTTGCTATGGTGCGGCGCCGTCATGCTGGTCCAGGCGGTCGTGGGGATCGCCGGGTTCTACTTTCACACGACCGCTAATCTCGACGGTCCATCGGAAAGTCTCTTCGACAACTTTGTTTATGGCGCACCGTCACTCGCGCCGCTGCTGTTCCCGAATCTTGTGCTGCTTGCGTCGATTGGGCTTTGGACGTTGCGGCGCCATCTACCAATGAAGCCGGGCATCGTCGGTTAAGTTGCAATAGCCTTCGTCTTCGCGCAAATCACAGCCTCCTGATAACTTGCGTTTGGCCAAGAACCAAGCACCAAGGAGGCTGTGACCGTCGCCGGTTCGCCCAATCTTTTTTCTCGAAACGTGGGCTTTTGAGGCGCTCAGCCCCCGTTAGGTGGGCCGTCGCGGTGGAAACGCCAGCGGGCCGTGGTAATATGGATCTGATGGCCCCCGCGCAGCCCCACCGTCGTCCCTGTCTAGAGCGCCACGCGCCGGGGAAACGCACGCCTCGCATGACCTTTTTTCGTGGTCATACCGTGGCCAAGGTTTTACGCATGGTCCGAACGCCTCCGTTTCATGGCCGACGATCCTGATTTCGCCGATTTTCTACGACGAATTCGTGATGGCGACGACCTCGCTGCCGAGGAGTTGGTCCGGCGTTTCGAGCCTACGATCCGCCGTGAGGTCCGAATGCGGATCGGCGACAAGCGTTTGAAGCGGGCATTCGATTCGGTCGACGTCAGCCAATCGGTGCTGGCAAATTTTCTTTCGCAGGCGGCGACGGGCCGTTATGAACTGGAGGGCCCCGAGCAGTTAGTGCGTCTACTGGTGACGATGACCCGCCATCGATTGGTGTCGCGCGCTCGCAGGGAACGGCGGCTGGTGCGTGACGTGCGGCGTTTGGCCGCTGAGCCTGGCATCCTCGAGGGCGTGGTCGACTCGCGCCCCTCGCCGAGCGAGATCGTGTCACGCCAAGAACAATGGGAGCTGCTGAGAAGCTCGCTCTCGGACGAGGAGCAACGGATCGTCGATTTGCGGCTGGCGGGGCATAGCTGGGACGAGATCGCCGTGCATTTGGGAGGCACCGGGCCGGCACGACGCATGCAACTGTCTCGACGGCTCGATCGGCTGGAGCGAGAGATCGCGGCGGCGGGCTGAGCAAGGATCTTCCTTTGCCAACGAAGGTCAAACCCGCCCATCCTACCGTGCGTTCTTGTCGTATTTGGCGCTAAGCTGATATGGACGCTTCCGACAGATCAGGACCCAACGGCACCCGTTCCTCCGCTCTCCGGATTTCCGACTATCCACCGGCCTGGAGCGACATCTCGCCAGCCGACCACTTGCAACGTGCCTGGGAAGGAGGCGAGCGGCACCAGTTGGAGACATTCGTCGCAGCTCTGGGAGCGATTTCGCCCCCCGAGCTGGCCGCGCTGGTGCAAGTCGATCTCGAACAGGGCTGGTTGCGAAGCCAGCCCAGCCGGGCCGAAGAGTATTTACGCCGCTTCGCTCCGTTGGCCGCCGATCCCGAGCTGGTGGTCGACATCATTTATGCCGAATACCTGGCCCGCGAGCGTGCCGGTGAGCGTCCACAATTGGCCGAGTACGAAAGCCGGTTTCCGGAGTTTGCGCCGGCGTTGGCCAAGCAAATCCGCTTTCATGACGCGCTGACGATGTTCGACAACGATCTCCAGTCCCCGGAATCCGACGTCGAATCGGGGCGCGATCCAGCCGCCGCCCTGCCAGACGATCGGCCGCAACTGGAGGCGACCTACGAAATCGTGGAGAAAATTGGCAGCGGTGGCACGGGCGTGGTGTACAAGGCGCGCCAAGCAGCCCTGAACCGATTCGTTGCGCTAAAAATGGTCCGCGCGGTCGACGTCGACAATCAGGAATTGCTGGCTCGTTTTCGCACCGAAGCGCGCCTGGTGGCGTCGTTACATCATCCGCGGATCGTGCAGGTCTTTGACTATGGCCAGCACGATGGCCTGCCGTATCTGGCCATGGAACTGGTCGACGGCGGTCCCTTGTCTGCGCGCTTGGACGGCGTTCCCTGGCAGGCACGCCCCGCGGCGGCATTGTTGCTCAAGCTCGTGTCGGCCGTGCAATTCGCGCACGAGCGCGGCGTGATCCACCGCGATCTCAAGCCCGCCAACGTATTGGTCGTTTCCGATCATCCCGAGTTGGAAATCAAGGTCACGGACTTTGGTTTGGCCAAGTTCTTCTTCGACGAAGCGTCTTCGCATACGAAATCAAGCACGTGCCTCGGCACGCCCAGCTACATGGCGCCCGAGCAAGCTGGCGGCCGCAGGAACGACATTGGGCCGGCGTCGGACGTCTATTCACTGGGCGCGATTTTGTTCGAGCTGTTGACTGGTCGACCGCCCTATCGCGGCGAATCGCCGATCGATACCCTGCGGCTGGTGTTGTCGACCGAGCCGGTTCCCATTGAACGGCTGGCACCTCGCGTACCTCGCGATCTGGCGACGATTTGCGACAAGTGCCTGCGGCGCGAGGGCGACCGCCGCTATCCGTCGGCTGCTGAATTGGGGGACGACGTCCAGCGATTTTTGGCCGGGAAGCCAATTCTCGCTCGACGGATTGGTGTCGTCGAACGCGCCTGGCAGTGGTGCCGCCGCGAGCCGCTCCTGGCCGGAGCCGTGGGATGTGTCGTCCTGTCGTTGGTCGGGATTGCTGCCGTCCTGATGTGGCATTCCAAACGACTTCACGGCGAGCTGGAAAAGGTCCAGTCGGCCGAGCGGTCCGAACACGCCGCGAATCAGTCGGCGCAGCGTCGACTGTGGGATGCTTATCTGAGCGAAGCGGCGGCGATCAACAGCAGTCGCAAATTGGGCCAGCGGTTCGCCGCGTTGGCTACGATCGACCAGGCGGTCTCGTTGTTACCCTCGTTGGGCCGTGATCCGGCGCGCGATCTTGAACTGCGCAGTGCCGTATTGACGTCCACAGCCTTGGCGGACATGAAGTCGCACGTCGTCGGACCATGGCCTGCCACGGGCTACGCGTGCGCAATGTCGATCCCGGGCGACCGGTATGTGGTCGCGGTCGAAGACAGCACGATGCAAGCCTTTCGCCTGTCGAACGGCGAGCCCCTATGGACCCTTGCATGTCCCCAACGAAACGCGATGCCGAATCTGTCGGCCGACGGCACCCTGCTGGCCGCGGTGGGCGATCAAGGTACGATCGTGTGGCGTCTCGACGCCGATAAACCGAGCGTTATCTGGGAGCAACGCGACGCGCGGTTCTTCACCTTCGCGCCCGATGGAGGCCACGCCGCCTTCAGCCACCCGACGATGGGCATGCAATGGCTTGATTTCAAACACGGCGGCTCTCGCGCCATCGGCACCGGACAGGCGCGATCTGAGTTTGCATTCCACGCGCAAAGCTCTCGAGTTGCCGTCAGCGGAGCGAAGGGGATCCAAGTGATCGCCTTGCATACGGGGGAGGTGCAATACGAACTTCTTGACGGAAACACACAAGTGAGAGCGCTGGCCTGGCATCCTGGCGGCGACTTCCTCGCGATCTGGCGTGAACAGGAAGCGATCGCTCTGTGGGACTTGAAAACCCGCACGACGGCACTCACCTTCGCGCATCGCGGACTGCCGGCATCGTTGAACTTCAACGAAGACGGCTCGATGCTGGCCTCGCAAACCTTGTGGGACCAAAGGTTGCTCTTGTGGGACATAGGCACGGGACAGCCCTTCTTCGACGTGCCAGGCTTTCTGGGCCAGGCGTGCAGTACGGGCAACCGAGGTCAGCTTTTCTTTCTCTCGCACCACGGGAATGACGCCCGCTTCTCCGAGGTGACGGCCGGAACGTGCCGTTCGCTGGCGAGGGCTTTGGACGCTCCTTTGGGTTATTGGTCTCACGCATCGATCAGTTCCGACAGTCGCATCGTTGCGTTCTCCAGTCAAGAAGGTTGCGAACTGTGGGATCTACACACGGCTCGCCGGTTGCTCGCTTGGCCGCTCGGAGAATGTCTGGTCGATTTTGACGCAGCAGGACGCCTGGTGATCGGCTCGGACCGAGGCGTGTTCCGCTTCTCCCCGCGGGTTGAAGCCGCGAGGCCAGCCCGTGGCACTGCCGACGCGGTGGGATCTCTCGCCTCCTTGGCTCCGCCGGTGGTTGTGCATTTCGGCGCGCGCGAGCAACTCGCGGGTCCGATCGAGGCAATGAGCATGGCGGTCAATCGGGCTGGCGACACGCTCATGTATCAAGACGCAGAAGGTTGGACCGTCTTGGACCTAAAATCACGTCGGAAGGCCATGCGACTTCAAGCGGAATTCGATGCCCGCAAGGCTGCGACCAGCGACGACGGTCGATTCGCCGCGGTCGCCAATTGGCATCATGGAGGAGCGACGATCTGGGACGTCTCCTCGGGCAAGACCCTGGCCGATTTGCGCATCGATCGCCACGGCGTGATTCAGTTCAGTCCCGACGGAAAGGTCTTCGCCGCCACGCCCGACGGCGTCACGCTTTGGCGCACGAACGATTGGCAGCGGATCCATCAACTGCATGCACAGGGTACGACGCCGACCGGTTTAGGCCTGGCCTTTTCGCCCGACAGCCGGGTGCTCGCCGTTGGCGAAGTCAACGGAGTTCTAGATCTGATCGACCCAACCACCGCCCATCCCTGGGCTCAGGTTTCGCGATGGGATGCGCACGCCGCCTCGGTGATGGCGTTCAGCGCCGATCAACGCTGGCTTGTCACCTCGTCATGGGATGAACGTTCGCCGGCGTTGGTGTGGGACCTGACAGCCATGCGCCGCGAATTGTCCCAGCGCCATTTAGATCTGCCAGCCGACGTCTTACGCGCCGGTGAGAGCGTTCTGCCGTCGCCACTGGAGGTTTACGTCGACGAAAGTGCCATCGGGGAGACGTTCCCCGTCCCTACCGCGCCCGCCTCGTCGCCGCCGACTCGTTAGGGACGATGTCTGCACAAAGGCCGCGGGAACTTACATGGACAAGCGCCGAGACTTCATGTCACCACCCGCCAGAAGAACTCGTGGCCGCCATTCATTCAGGGAGATTCTCGAACTCCGCCTTCAAGAAAGGCCAGCAAGTCGGCAATCTCTTCGCGGGTAAAGCCGTTGAGCAGTCCTTGCGGCATCGGCGACGTATCGTCCAACCGCTGCTCTTCCACTTCTCTCTTGTCGATTTCGACGACGTGGCCGGGACGCAGCGGATCGAGGTTCAGCCGTAGCTTTTCGGCACGGAAGTCCCCTGTCATTGCCAACCGCCCTACGAGAAGCCGGCCGGAATCGGTGACGATGCTAACGTTACGATAATTCTCCGCCACGGACCGCGACGGCTCGACGATGGCCTCCAGCATGTCGCCACGCTCGAACCGCCGGGCAACGTAGGTCAGGTCGGGGCCCACGGCGGGACCGGTGGCCCCCGCACGGTGGCAGCGGCTGCAGAGCGCTTCGCGAAAGATCGCAGCGCCGCGCTTCGCGTCGCCTGGCGTCGCGTCCTTATCCGCCAGCGGCCTCAAGTCTTCGAGTGTCCACGCGGCAACCTTGGGTCGCGGCGGCGGAAGCGGCTCATCGTCGGACGCATCCGGTGTAATCAGGTCCTCCACGGCCGGCCGTTCCCCTTCGCCGAGGGTCGCCAATGATTCGGTCCTCAAGCGATCCAGGAATCCCGGCAGCCCCTCGCCGCCCACAAATTGCCGGGCATCTCGCAACACCGTGAAGTATTCCCGTCGCGTATCATTAGTCCAGCCGTGGCGTGTACTGCGCAGGGCCAATAGTCCCAACAGCCGGTCTTCCTGCGCGGGCCCCAACAAAATCGTGTTCGCGACGCGGTTCACGAGCGCCGGGTCGCCCAGCGCAGCGAGCAACAGCGCCAGCCGGCGGCGCAACTCGTGGCTGCTGCCGAACGGGCTGACGCGCAATCCGCTGGCGTCCGGCTCGGGCCAGAAGCGGGCAAGCTGCCCGACGATCTTTTCGTTACGCTGGGCGACCTGCTCCGGCGCTCTGGTGAGGCACTCGGCATAAAGGAAGGCAATCACGAACTGGCTCGACAGGTCGAGTTCGACCGGCGGCAGTTTGAGCAACTCGTCAACGAGTCTTGTGGCGCGATCCGGATCGCCAGACCGCGCAATTGACTGCAAAAACTCGAGCCGGGCGCGTATGGGAAGCGCCGCGTCGCCGCTGGCGTCGATCGGCGGCAGCGTGTCGTGCCGCGCGAAGAGCTCCTCCTTGGGGCGCTGTTCGAGCGCGATTCGCGCCGCGTGTCGAATGAGCGGGTCGGCATCGGCTAGATGAGGCCAGGCGGCGTGCACGTCGGCCTCACCCGGGCCGACGTGGAGGGCCTCGAGCCTGAGTCTCAGGTCCCTCTTCTGCGCGGCGAATTCTAGGGCTTCCTGTTCATGGCGGCCGGGCGCAGGACGCGGCGCAAACGTTGCCGCACGGACCACGCGATACAGGGCCGATCGGGTTTTGCGTCCGCCGGTAATCAGCCACATCGCGCCGTCGGGACCAGTCGCCAGGTCGGTGACGTTAAGTGGCTTACCCTGCATGAAGAGCTCAAGCGACGCGCGATAGCCGGCGCCGCGCGGAGCCAGATGAACGGCCAGCACGCGCCCGTAGGCCCAGTCGAGCGCGAACATCGCCTCGCGGTACGGGAAGGGAAAGTCCAGGTCCGTCCCGAACATGACGGCCGTGGGGGAACCGCGACCGACGTCGATTGTGGGCAACCCATTGTCGGGATGGTCGGGAAACTCCGGGGGCCAACGGCCTCCCGCCTCGCGATAACCGTAGTCGGCGCCGGAAACAAGCTGCACGATCCGCGTGGGCCGATACCAGGGGGTCCCCATGTCGAATTCGTTGTCGGCGTCGTAGGTGAACGCGTCGCCGCACTTATTGAAGGCAATTCCGTAGGGGTTGCGCAGGCCGGTGCAGACGAGTTCCCACCGCTTGCCATCGCGGTCGCCGCGGACGAGGTATCCTTCGTGCCGGGGTGGGCCGCGCCTCGACTCGCGCAGCGGTGACGTGCGATCGACAAGCGGCTGAGTGGGAGCCTCCACCGCGTCGCCATGAATGGAGTAAACGAGGCCGTCGGGCCCAAGCCCCAGATCGTTGCGCCCGTGGCCGACTCCGCCGGAAAACTCCCGCAACCGCTCCAGTTCTTGGACGACGCCTTCCTCGTCGATTCTCAGGCGATACATCGAGTGTGCATTGTTGGCGTTGGCGTAAAGACGGTCGTCGATGTACAAGAGCCCGCGACATTCAGGCAGGTCGACGTTGATGGGCTCGACCCGTGTCACGGTGCGGCGGTCGGCCGCAAGAGTCATCCGCAAAAGACCGCTATCCTCGCGCGAGATCGTTGCCCGCCCCTGACGGTCGAAGGTCAGCGCGATCCAGGAGCCCTCGTCAGCAGCGGCTTGTCGAATCCGCGAGACCTCAAATCCGGGCGCGAGCCAGAACTTCGGTCCTTTGTCGACGGCGTCACCTTTCGCCTGCTGCCACTGCTCGTAGTTATCGAACGGTGAAATCTCCGCCGAACATCGTTCCAAGCCCCACTGCTCGGGAGGGACGAGGCCCCGAGACTCGGCCCCCAGCCACGACTCATCGGAAGTGATCGTCGTTCGCCCGCGGTCTTTCGTCACGAATCTAAGGGACACAGCCACGGCGGCTGGGCCCGCGACTGGCGTTGTCGAGACGGCCAGCTCATTCCTGCCGCGCTGCAGATAGCGCATGACATCGACCACTTGAAGCGGACAATAGGGCTCGACCGAAATCACCGGCTGGCCGTTCAAAGTCACGATCGCGGTGCAGAAGTCGGCGGCCAGTTTGAGTTCGGCTTCCTGGACCGGCTCCTCAATCGAAAACGTCTTTGACAGCCGGCCCGTTTTTCCGTCTTCGTTCTTCCCGGTAATCCAGTGCGGCGTCGCGCCGCGAGCGGCAAGTCCTCCCATGAGAACCAGCGCCCATGAAAAAAGGAAAATCCGGTTTCGCCAGGCGCGCCCAGGTTGGAGCCAGGTCTGCATCTTCGACACCCACAGCAACCGATTCAGCCGGCAGGAGAGCGAACGGAAAAAGATTTCAGATTTCCCTGTCGATCTTTGCAAAACAATCGACCATCGGCAAGGATTACGTGCGGCCAGACAATTCGTTGAGATCGCTTGTCGACATGGGTAGACTACCTGCGGTGGCCGGACGATTGCATCGCATACGCCAGGCGGCCCCATTCGAGGAGAGTTGCCGATGAGAATTGCTGAGAAAAAGGGTGGCCGAGTGTGCCGCTTGATCTTGTGCGTCGTGTGCGCGGTGGGTTTTTCCGGAACGGCGACAGCCGGCTCGACCGACGGACGGCTCGATGTCTTTTGGGTCGACGTCGAAGGCGGCGCCGCCACGCTCATCGTCACGCCGCAGGGCGAGTCGGTGCTGATCGACACGGGCAACCCGGGCCGACGCGATCCGCAGCGCATCTTTGACGTGGCGGTCAAAGTTGCTGACTTGCGGAAGATTGATTATTTGGTCACCACCCATTATCACCGCGACCATTTTGGCGGTGCGGCGACGCTCGCCGGCATGCTGCCGATCGGAGTTGTTTACGACAACGGTGAGTTCGCGGGCGGCGTGGAGCGACCCGACAAAGACTATCTGGGCTTTGCCGCCGATCGCCGGGCAGTGATCGAACCGGGCGAGGAGATTGCCCTCAAGCAATCGTCCGATGCCACAAAGCCGCGGCTGTCGCTACGTTGCCTGGCCGCACGGCAGCAGTTCGCGGATGCGGCCGAGGGCACCGCCGAAAACGAAAGTATCTGCAGCGAGGCTCGTCCCAAGGCACGCGACGGCTCCGACAACGCCAACAGCATTGTCTTGCTGCTGTCGCTGGGAGAGTTTCAGTTCTTCGACGCTGGCGACTTGACCTGGAACATGGAACAAAAGCTCGTCTGCCCCAAGAACCTGGTTGGCGAGGTCGACGTTTATCAGACTACGCACCACGGGCTCGACGCCAGCAATAATCCGGTCGTCATTCGTAGCCTGAAGCCGAAGGTGGCTGTGTTCAACAACGGTGTGACCAAGGGATGCGAACCCGACGTCTTTTCCGCCTTGAAGAGCGAGCCCTCCGTCGAGGCCGTCTATCAGATGCACCGCAACCTGCGCCGCGATTCGACGAACAATACTGCCGACGAATACATCGCGAACCTGGAGCAGGAATGCCAGGCCAATTTCATCAAGTTGTCGGTCGATCCGTTGGCCCGCGGCTATACGGTTTCAATTCCGGCCCGCGGCCACCAGCGCACGTTCGCCGTCAAGTGAAGAAGAGGGGTCCATTAGTCGTTAGTCTCTTCGAGGGGCGGCGACGAGCGCCTTGTGTCACTTGACGTCATCGGCTACGGGGGAACTGAGGCTTTTGCTATACATCCCAGACCGATCGAAGCAGCAGGGGCGTCGCTTCCCGGAAGCGAGCATCGAACAGGCGTTCTTGATTCGCCGCGCGCGGGTCTCGGCTTGCTTGGCGGAGACGATCCACTGAATCCAGTCTCTGCGCGCAGTGGGCGTGATGTCCGACCACAACTCCCGCGACTTTGGGGCGGCCGCGAGAGCCTTCCGCAGATCTGCCGGCACCCGGGGCTCCGGTTCCTTTGCCACCGGCGCGATCTCCAGCTTGACGACCTCGCCCGCCTCCGCGCCCGCCGCTTCGCGCATCCTACGGTCCACTTTGAGCCAATGGCCTCCTTGACCGTCTGGCTCGAGGGTGGCTCGAAAGTGGAAGCCATTGAGGGTGCCTTCAACCGACGTCATGCCCCGCGAGGGAAGTTTCGCACTGGCTTCCTCGGGTAGGGTCAGAAAGGTCCAGGAGACGGCCTTCGCGGTCGCCATCGGCCGGAAAAGTGTCGCGCTGAAACAGATCTTAGCAGCGGTTTTGGAATCGCCGAGTTCGCGAAGGCGCTGGGCACTCACCCGCGAGGCAGACTTGGGTGTTCGGGAACTGCTTTTGTGCGGCACGGGCTGTCTCCTTCGTGGTCTGGGGGACTGCTGACTCGGCGACCGCCTCATCGTCATCACAGCGGCC
This sequence comes from Pirellulales bacterium, assembly GCA_035550375.1. Classification (GTDB taxonomy): domain Bacteria; phylum Planctomycetota; class Planctomycetia; order Pirellulales; family JAICIG01; genus DASSFG01. Next base: position 47,375 of record DASZPH010000066.1, read on the forward strand.
CGCCTGGCGGCGGCCTTCTTTGCGACGTTCGCCGACTTCTCGGACGTCTTGCCGGGCATGCAAAGCAATAACTAAGCGTAGATTCTTTCTCGTGCCTGAAACAGTGGGGGTGGTAAGTAGTTGGTCTAGCGTTGCCCAGGGGTACCTATGGGAATGTTCTCTCCGACGGTCAACCCCGGAGGGATAACGACCGCATCTCTTCCGCGTCTCAATGTTGTGAGGCACGAGGGGTGCTACTCTCCGCTTGGGTGAACTCAATATTTCTGATCCACCGACGGGACTGCCGTCGCCCGTACTTTTTAAGTATCCCAAAGGGCGATCGCAGCTATGCTAACCGTGGCGAGCAAATAGCCCCTGAGGCATGCCGAGTGCAACCCATCAGTCTGCCGGCTCTTGTTGAGGAGTTGAGCCGGACGCGCCGGACCAAGTGAATCCAGCGGGCTTAAGCCACGGTGGGTCCTCGCGCTTTCTCCGTCTCAGGCCCCGATCCACAGCACTTCCGGAAGCCCAGTGGCACGACATCTGCATCTGTCGAGATAAGTGAATCCGTCGAGATAGGTGACGGAATCTGAGCAATTGCAAGAGCAGGAGAAACAATATGCGTTACCTCATAGCGACTTTGGGCGGGCTGGCGATCGTTCTCGCGTCCGATCAGGGTTGGGCACAGGTGGCCACGATGGGCGGCATGGCCAACCCGAGCGTGGGCGCCGCCAACATGAATCTGGGGGCGAACACGGCCAACATGGGAGGCAATGCCAACCTAGGCAGCGTGCGATCCGGGATGGGTGGAGGCTACGGGGCGACAACGGCAGCTTCCATCGCAGGCTCGAATCTAGCCGGGTTCGGCGGTTATCCTGCCACGGCGCTCGACGCCCGCTATTTCGGACAGAACAGCGGCACGGTCGCCGGCATGTACGGCACCGGGGCGGCCGTCGCCAACCAGGCGGGGCAGCCTTTTGCCTTGAACCGCTACCGTTCGACATTTACCGGCACCGGCAACGTGCCCAACTACAACCCCAGGGTTCAAGAGCGCTTTGGCGGTCCGAACAATGGTCGGGGCTACGCGGGGCAGAGTTTCGGTCAAAGCAACTCACGCGGTTATAACGTGCCGAACTACGGTTGGGCTGCCCGCGCCATGCAAAACGGCGGACCTGCATCCGGTTTCGGAAACGTCAACATTCCTGGAGCGATGCAGTTCAACGGACCGCCGGCTAACGGTCTGCCCGTATACACACCGCGACAATTCTACAATAGCGCCGCCTCCAACTATCCGATGACCAACGGTCTGGCCCCCGGTTATTATTATTGACCATCGCTGGTCACGCGGTTGTGTTGCCCATGTTCCTGGCGCCGGCGGACGCTGGGGTGCCTCGCGTCCCGTGAGCGTGCGAGCGAAAAAACAATGCGCTATGAACACACGCCGGCGAGCGGGAGGCGTGAGCGACACTTGCACGTACCGAGGGAACCCTTACCGCTGACGCTCCCCGCTCGCCTTGGCCGTTTATTCGTCGTCCGATCCTAGCCCAAGATCGCCTCGATGGGATCTCCCTCCTCAACGAGTTTGACGGTCCTGCCAAGTACGCTCGCTGCCATTTTCTTGTGATCGAGACCAAGCTGCCGCAGGATCGTGGCGTGCAAATCGCTGTAGTAGTGCCTGTCCTGCTCGGCCCGGTAACCGAACTCGTCCGTTGCGCCGTGGACGATCCCCCCCTTCACTCCGCCGCCGGCCAGCCAGCTCGTGTAGCCCCGTGGATTGTGATCGCGTCCGGTAGTGTTCTGTGACCATGGGCTCCGGCCGAATTCGCTGGACCAGACAACCAGCGTTTCCTCGAGCATGCCTCGCTGCTTCAAGTCCCGGATCAGACCGGCGATCGGCTTGTCCGTCGCCTGGCACAGAGGCGCATGCGATTCGATGTCGCCGTGCGCGTCCCAGGCGCCGTTGCCGCCGCCTGCATGGCACACCTGGATGAAGCGCACCCCGCGCTCCGCCAGCCGGCGGGCCAGGAGCAGTTGGCGCCCAAAGTCGTCCGTCTGCGGCTCGTCGATGCCGTAGAGAGCACGCACGTGCTCGGGTTCTCGCGAAAAGTCGACGGCCTCCGGCGCGGCGAGCTGCATGCGTGCCGCCAGTTCGTAAGCTTGCGCGCGGGCCGCGATATTTGAGTTGATGGCGTAGCGGTCACGGAATTCCAGGTTCAGATCGTGCAGGGCCTGCATTTGCCGCTCGCGTTCCGCAGCCGAGGTACCGGGAGGCGGGTACAGGTTCGGCACGGGCGTTTCGCCTGGCTGAAAAGGGGTCGCCGCGAAGGTCGCGCCTAGGAAGCCGCCCGTCAGTTGAACCGGTGACGAAGGCCGACCGATATTCACGAATGTCGGCAAGTTTCGGTTGGCGCTGCCCAGCGCGTGGGCGATCCAACTGCCGAAAGTCGGATGATCGAATTGTCGGCCGCGGTGGCCGGTGCACGTCTCGATCACCGCGGGGAAGTGATTGCTTTCGTGGCACCACATCGAACGCACTACCGCGATGTCGTCGATCACACTGCCGACGTGCGGAAACCAGTTCGACACCGGAGTGCCAGACTTCCCATAGCGCGTGAAGGTGCGCCGGCATGGGATCACGGGCCGTTTCATTTCCGCGCGGTTGTCACCAAAGCCGACCACGTCGATCAGTTTGCCAGCCCATTTGTTCCCTTTTGGATCGAAGGTGTCGAGATGACTTACGCCGCCGCACATAAACAGGAAAATCACCGATTTCGCCTGGGGTGGGTAGTGCGGCCCGAGGCCGGCGTCCTGGATCTCTCCGGCTTCCGCCCAGAGCCCTCCCAAAGCGACTCCCAGAAAGCCTCCACCGGCCTGGTGGAGAAAGCTACGTCGGGAAATGCGGCCACAAGGGTAGAGACGGTTCATGGAATTACGCGCACCCGCGCGGGATTTGTTCGTCAGGATGACGGAGGGCCGAACCACCAGGCGATAACAGGCGATTTGCGTTCCGAACAAGGAGTATTCCCTCGCCGGCAGTACTCCTACTAGGGCACGTAGAGAAACTCATCGAGATTGAACAGTAGCCAGGCGAGTCCCTTGAGGCGGGAAGGATCGCCTTCCAGATACGCCAGGGCCCGTTCGGTTTCGCGAGGCGTCGGCGGTCTTGCCAGCGCTACACGGTAAGCCAGATCGACCGCCCCAGAAAGTGTGCCGGATTCCTGCGGCAGCCGCTCCGCGAACCGCGCCGTGGCCTGGACGATGACGTCGCTATTCATCAGGAAGAGGGCCTGGGGAGCCGTCACGGTTTGCGTTCGCAACGGACAGGGGGCACGGCCGTCCTCCACGTCGAATGCCTGCAGGAAATGAGGGACAACGTCGCGGCTCGTCGAGTACCCGCGAATCATGTAGGCGGCTCGGCGATGGCTGGCTGGCTCGCTGCGCCGACGTTCGGCGCCGCCGCGCCGGCCACGTCCTTGGGCAATATCAAAGGAGGGGCCGCCTGCCGACAGATCGAGCATTCCAGCGGCCATGAAAATCGAATCCCACAGCGGTTCGGCCTCCAGCCGCCGCAACGGAAAATGCGAGAGGTAGCGGTTGGCTGGATCGATCTGCTGGTTGGTGGCCATTCGCGCCGCGTCGGGCGACGAAGTCCGCTGATAGGCCTCCGAGGTGACGATCAGCCGATGGATCGTCTTCATACGAAAGCCCGACTGCACGAACTCGGCCGCCAGCCAATCGAGCAGTTCTCGGTGAAGCGGCGCATCCGCCAGGTTGCCGAAGTCGCTGGGCGAACTGTGCAATCCCTCGCCAAAATGCCACTGCCAGAGCCGGTTGACGGCCACCCGCGCGAAGAGCGGGTTGGCCGCGTCGGTTAGCCAGTCGGCGAACGCCTCGATCCTTCCCTCGCGGAAGTCGATCGGCGACGGGGCGAACGGCCAGCCGGGCTCGACCGGTTTGTCCTTCTCGGGACGCGCCGAATCGCCGCTGGTGAGGACGTAGCTCTTCTCATCGGCCTTCTTGGGATCAACTTCCGCGGTCCAGAACGCCGGCAGCGAACGATCGCGACGGTTGCCGCGGACGTCGCCGAGCCGGCGCTCCAGCTCCTGGTAACGCTGGCGATCCTCCGGCGGCATGATTTCCTGCAGCTTGCCGGAGTCGATGCGCAGCACGGGGTAATAGTCGTCGGCGATTTTTTGCTCCTGCGCCGATCGCTGTTTTTCCGGCTTGCGGATGATCGCCTGCACATCGGGCGGCAGCATGGCCACGCGCTCGTCGTAGAGCTTGCGATGATAGGGAGCAATGAGCGCATTCAGCGGCGCCTCGATCGCCCGGGACTCTCGCTCGATCGCATCCAAGGCCTGCCCCTGCTCGAACAGTTCAGCGGGGGTCGCGAGCACTACCTTGCGAACGACCAGCGGATCAAAAAGCGCCTTCATGGAAAAAAAGTCGCGCTGCGTGATCGGGTCGTAGAAGTGATCGTGGCACTTGGCGCACCCGACGGTCAGCCCCATGAACGCGGACGACACCGTCTCGACCGCCGACATGGCCAGTTCCTGATTGTCGGCGCCGTCGCGCAAGACGGCCCCGCGCGCCAGAAAGCCGAGTGCAAAGAGGTCCTCTGGCCGCGGTTCAACTCGGTAGCGGTTGCCAGTCGGCGACATCGCGGTGCGGCTCGACGTACGATAGCCGGTCAACTGGGCGCGCACGAATTCGTCGTAAGGCAGGTCGCCGTTGAGGGCACGGATGACCCAGTCCCGCCAGAGATGGATGCCGGGGGCGGCGAGCATGTTCTCGTCCACGTCGGCATAGCGGAGCAGGTCGAGCCAGTACCGGCCGTAGCGTACCCCGTGCTGCTCGCTGGCGAGCAATCGATCGACTACCTTCACATAGGCGTCGGGGGACGGATCGCCCAGGAACGCCGCTTGTTCGGCCGGACTGGGCGGTAGGCCGATCAGATCAAGGTAGACGCGGCGCAGCAAAGCGTTGCGGTCGGCGAAGCCGGCCGGCATCAGCCCTTTGGCCTGCTGGCTTGCGGCGAGAAAGGCATCAATCGGGTTTTCCGCCGGCGTCGCGCTCACGGGAACCGCTGGCCGAACAACCGGTTCCAGCGACCAGAGCGCTGGCGGTTCCTCCATGGGCGCCGGCGGCGTGAATGCGCAACAGAGGCCGAGCAAGCACGAAAGGTAAGGTGCGGAAACGCTCACGGAGAATGCCTCTATGTCGTTGGAACTTCCGTCATGCTAGCACGGCAAGATGCTCAAGACCATCGAATGGGCGGGCCAGTTCGCGTAGTGCCCCGCGCTTGCGGACCGCCAGGATCGTGACCGTCGATTCCGGGATCGAATTCACCGCGCCGATTTGGCATCTGGGGCTCAACGGGAGGCGTCGACGCGGCCTGGGGCTGTGACGCTCCACCAGTTGTGCCGGTATCAGTGCGCCAGTACAATGGGCTCGGCTGAGCGACCAGCACTTTTAGTAGTTCTGTTATGCGGGATAGGCAAGGTCCTGCGATCTGTCGCAACAGCCAAACTAGGGCCGCCTTCCGTCTTGGACGGAGGGCGGCCTTTTTTTGTGCGCCATGCCTTATCGGCGCCATGCCTTATCGGCGCCTCTCGGGGCGCGAAGTCCGTCCCAGCGTCGTTCCAGTTAAGAGTATCGCGTTCAACGACTCCTTCAGCTCACGGCTTTCTTCACCAGAGCGGCGATCCTTGCCTCGTCGGCGGCAGTCAACTCCTTCAGCGCGAAAGCGGTAGGCCACATGCCTCCTTCGTCGAGCTTCGCCTCGTGCATGAAGCCCAACGTCGCGTACCTCGTCTTAAACTTCTGCGCGCTCTGGAAGAAGCAGACGACCTTGCCGTTGTCTGTATAGGCGGGCATCCCATACCACAGTCTCGCCGAGAGGGCTGGCGCGCTGGCTTTGATGATCGTATGGAGCCGCTCGCCCAGGACGCGATCGGATTGGGGCATCGCGGCAATCTTGGCGAGCACGGAGCCTTCACCGTCTGCCTTGTCCGCCCGCGGCTTGAGGCGCGCGGTCGCCTTCTTCACTGTCGCCTTTTTCACGGACGCCCTCTTCGGGGCCGCCTTGGCGGTGCTCTTGGTGTTTCGGCTGCTCTTGGCCATTTTTCCTCCGTTTCCTTAATTACTCTCGAAGCGGTTGCAGGTGATCGTCCCAAAACCCCTCGTAGCCACCCCGTTGAACGCCTGCACTACCAGCGTGCCAGTTGCGTGATTTGAATGAGGTTGCCGCACGTGTCGTTCAACTTGGCGATGGTCGCGCCAGGCACCTCGGTCGGCGCTATGGCGAACTCGGCGCCGAGCGATTTAATGCGCTCATAGTCCCCCTTGACGTCATCGGAAAAGAACATGGCGGCGGGCTGGCCCTGCTGGAACATGGCCTGCTGATAGGCTTTGGCGGCCGGGTTGTTGTTGAGTGCCAGTTGCAGTTCGGTTCCATCCGGGTCCTCAGGTGAGGCCACGGTGAGCCAGCGAAACGGCCCCTGGCTGAAATCGGCCTTCTTGGTGAAGCCGAGCACTTCCGTGTAGAAGCGCAGAGCCTTCTCCTGATCGTCCACATGCACGCTAGTCAGCTTGATCTTCACGGGTGTTCCCTCCGTTTAAGGTGGTCTACATCGCCCTTGAGTCTGCTCGTTCCCGCAACGAGCGACGGCGACATCCGGTGCGACAAGGAGCCATCCTGCTGTCAATATGCGTAAGGACAAGCTTACGTGTCAAGAACCAATCCGGACAAGGCCTGAAAGTGCCCACGAGTCGGTTAGGCGTTGCCTGCAGCGTCTTCTTGGGTCGAGCTTCTCAAGAGCAGTCTTCGAAGGAGATGGCCCTTCCACATCCAGACTCCCGAAAGGGCAAGCACAGGAAAGAAGACAGACCGAACTGCGGGAGCGTACTGTGGAATGTCTTCAAACGGACTATAGATATAACCGATGATCGGAATGCTGAAGACGATGTGAATCCAGCGAAGAATCGTGCGTTTGGTGCCTTGGTTCATGATGTGGTTTGGTGAAGGTGAGGGATGACACTGTTGGAAGCACGCATCGCGGCCTGACTTGCGGCACAACGACGTGCACTTGCCGGCCCGGCCGGTCAGGTGCACCGCTTGTCCAGCGCCGCGCCTAACTGCGGTCGGCCGCCAGGCCCGCGACCACGGCCGCAAGCTGTTTAAGCATCTTCGCCCAGCCGAACTCGGCACCCCGATACGCCTGCTCGCCCCACGGCTGCGAGACGTCGAAGCCCGAATGCTCAAACAGGAGACGCGTTCCTTCGCCGTGCGCCTCAAGCCGGAAGCTCACCCGCGAATCACCGAGGCCACCGGCCGACCACGAGAACACGAGCCGATCGGGCGGTTCGCACTCTAGAACCTCGCAGCGCACGATCAGCCCGTCGAAACCAACCTTCGGGTTCGGCGGCACCTGGAAGGTGAAATGATGGCCGACTCGCGGCTCGATGTCGTTCGGGTACATCCATTCGGCGAGGGCGGTGCGATCGGTAAGCGCCCGCCAGACCTGCTCCCGCGGCTGCGGAATCAGAACCTCTCGTCGAATCGCCTTGGTCATTCTTTGCTCCTCTTGGATAGCTGCTTCTGAAGGCGCTGGAGGTGGTCGTCCCAGAACCTCTCGTAATGCGCGATCCATTCCCGCACCGGGCCGAGTCGTTGGGGGACGAGGCGATATCGCCTCTCTCTGCCATGCCGCTGCTCCGTCACGAGACCGGCATCAAGCAGGATGCGGAGGTGCTGCGAGACGGCCGGACGGCTCATCTGGAAATGTCCCGCAATCGTGTTGACGGAGCGGTCGGCCTCGACAAGCAGATCGAGCATCTGCCGACGCGCAGGATGACTGATTGCCCCAAAAACATCTTGCTCGCCATCGAGGCTCACCACCATGCTGCCAATATACGTAAGCAAACACTTACATGTAAAGTGCAGGTTGGGATTTGTTAGATCGACTCAGGTAGCCCACGTTTGGGCTTGAAGCTCGACAGAATCACCCAGTGACCGGGTCCGATTTCCGGCTCGGGCAAAGTCCAGCGCCTGAACGGGACGCCAGATGTTCCTGGTGCTCGGTCCAGGGTCGTTATCGGTCCCCTTACGACGCGGGGCAGCTTGCTAATTCTGATCCGGTGCTTTCGGTGTTGCGGTGCGGCCTTGGGCGCGCCCTGAAGCGCCATTGTCCGCAGAGACCGGTTGAGCCGGCGTTTCTGCGTTCTCCCGCTGCACGGCCCACCCGTTCACCTTTCCCATAAGCTTCTTGAACACGTCTGGATCGTAGCCAACCATGAAGGCAAATACCGAGACCGTGCCCGCCAGTTGCACGTATTGTTCCTGGGTTGCCTGGGTAATGGCCTGCGTCGTCAACAAGAGCAGGCCGGCGAGCAGCGCGAGGTACATGAAGAATCCTCGGAGCATCGAGGCAAAACAGGCGGCCTGGATCGATGCGCCGACATTGTTCGAGCTTGGGATCGTCCCGTCGACATGGATCCAGTTTGCGATGCCGCCGAGCAATGCCGCAATGCACGCGAGAAGACCGGGGTTCGTCGGCGTCGAACAGAGGACAACCAAGATCAAGTGGCCCAGTGCGCTCGGCACAGACAAAGATTTCTCCGCTGCGCTAGTCAGGGCGTTGAGGTGCGGCAAAGCCGGGACAGCGAAGCCGACCGCAAATACGACGATCCAGAGAGACGCCAGCGCGATGCCGACACCGAACGCGCGCCCTGGCCGCACGGAGGACGGTGTTGACGGCTGGCCCGGCGTCTCCGCCGTCCCCGCCTGCTCTTCGGTGGCGCTGGCCAGTTGCCTGACGGCCGCTTTGAGCTTCGAGCGATCCTCGGCGTTCAGCCTTGGCCAATTCGGTTGAACCTCGTCGACGCTCAGCCGGTGCAATTCCGAGACGATCGCGTCGATGCTCAGGGCACTTGAGGCGGTCTCGGCTGACCAGCCCGCTCTTTTAAGAGCGTCGCCGTTGCCGCCTCCAGGTGCAGCAGGTTCCTGTTCGCCAGGGGGCTTCTGTGATTCCGCTGCGATCTCGCTACTCATTCGTGCGTTCTCCAGTGCCGTTCGTGACACCTATTGGGTTAATACCGCGCAGCGCGGCGATGTCAATGCCCGTCCTGACGCGCGCGAAGAAGTTGCATTGAAAGGTGATAGAAGTGTGATCGAAAGGTGATTGAACGATGATTGCATCCTGACCACAGTGATGGTTCTGAGAATGCCGTGCAGGCCGATGGCCTGGGTTTTAATGATGGGCAGTTGATTTTGAACAACAGGGCTGCCTAAGAGCCTTTCCGAGACTGGGTAGGCGAGACGCTTGGACCGACCATTTATCTCCCGCCGGGAGCCGACTTATGACACGACGAAAGCTGCTGCTCACATTTGTATTCTCTCTGCTGATACCGTCGGCGCTGGTGCAAACCGGGAGGTCGGCAGACAAGCTTCCGGCGCCAACTCCCCTCGCCGGGCCCGATCAACCTGTTGATTGGCTGTTCGTCTTCAAATTCAACGCGGCGTCATTTCCCGGCTGCCCGGGAAGCTCGGGTCCGGCAATCGGCTCGCCAGGAATGTTTGGCGGCAAGGTGCAGAACTACCACTGGCACAGCCAGCAATACGTATTTGCGACGAGCGCCAATCCAAAGCTTACGATGGGGACGCACTGCCTGGGTGCCACGGACAAGGACCCCCTGGGTGCGACGTTTGCTCAAATCTACGACAAGTCGGGGTATTATTACGTCCTGTGGAACGACCAGTTCTACAACAATCCCATCGCCAACAAGAGTGCGCCGGCCGGGCACTCCAAAGGAATGGTCGCGTGGAACGACGATGGAGAAGGGTTTGTGCTCCAGGTGTCAACGCCCTCCTGGCCCGCGTCGGGAAGCGAGGATCACCCGCGCCGGCACGACGGAAATACACTCGGTTGCATCAAAGACGACGACATCGAAGTGAGCCAGCATTTTTTCGCCCTGAGGCTCACGAAGGCGGACCTGATCGCCCTACTGAAAGCGCTGGCGAATGCCAGCGTCGTCACTTCGGCGGAACATCCGGAGATTGTTCAGAGCGGGGGGCCGCCAGAGGTGCAGCACCTGGTGGAGGCGCTGGGACATGAATCGAACAGCACCGAGTGCACGATAGCAACGCTTTCTACCGGAGTGCAGTTGATTTCCAAGCCTTCCGCGATGGCTGCGCCCCCTTGGCAGGTCGTGTCTGCAAAACTCGATGGACTTCCGCTTCGCGTGGCAAGCTGGTGGGACAAGCCGTTGATCTATTCCACCACGGCCAGCACGCCGATCGACGCGTGGCCTGCCGAATTGGGCCATCCCGGGCCGGTCGAGATCGCGGTCTCCGGCATGTGGGATCACGAAGTACTTGGTCTGACGGGCGGGGAAGGGCCGAACCACAACCACGCCAAGATCGGAATCAGCACGGATGCGTCAAACCCACTCTGCATCTTTGGCGACTTGAACCAGCAAGGCGCGCTGACCAAGAACTATGCCTATCACGGACAGACCATGAGAAGCAGTCAGAACGGGCGCGGAGGCACGTTTTATGTGCTGCGTAACGACCAACTGCTTCAAGACCTGGCGAAAATGCTGCGGGGCGCCACCGCGCCCGAGTCGGGACCGAACGGCCAATGAACGAAGCCGCCTTCCGCACCGGGCGGGCAGCGGGTGCCGAGGGCGCTCGTGGCGCAGCGTCGAGCCGTTGCGGACGGTTACAGCAACTCCGCGATCGGCTGCCCATCGTCGAGCAGATACTGCGGCCGTCCGCTGAAGTCGGGTACCTTTTGCTCGGGATCGATGCCCATCAGGTGATAGATCGTCGCCAGGACGTTTTTCGGTCCAAGAGGCCGGGCGACGGGGCGTTCGCCCTTGGAATCGGTGTCGCCGATGATCTGGCCGGTTTTCAAACCTCCGCCGGCGAACAAGGCGAAGCTCGTGTCCGGCCAATGGTCTCTGCCGCTCTGCGAGATTTTGGGCGTTCGGCCAAATTCGCCCCAGACCAGCACCGCGACCTCCTTGTCTAGGCCGCGATCGTGCAGGTCGGAAACGAGCATCGAAATTGAGCGATCCATGAGCGGCAGCATCGTCTTCAGACCGGACCAGATGGTGCTGCCTGCGCCGCTCACCACGTTGCCATGATGGTCCCACAGGCCCATCCGCAACGTGATGACGGGTACGCCGGCTTCCGCCAGTCGCAGCGCGAGCAAAAACTTTTGGCTGTCCCAAACCGAGTTTGCTTCGCCGCCGACGTAAATGAACTTGTCGTCCGACTTGCCGTAACGCTCGCGCAGCTTCGGATCTTCTTTCGAGAGATCGAAAGCGTCGCGGGCCCGGCCCGAAGAGACCAGATCGAGCGCCTGGTCGGTGAACGGATCGGCCTTCAGCTTGCCCCGTGCCGCATCCAGACTGCGGCGGTAACCGTCGAAGGTCGTCAGCAGGGCCCGCCGTTCGTCGAAGCGGATCTTGTTGATCCCATAAGCCATGCTGAGGTTGTGGACAAAATCATTGCCGGCAATGTTCAGCGGCCGATGCGCCATCCCCAGATATTGCGGGCTTTCGTAGCTGACGACTCCTTCGGCGTATTCCAGGCTGACGTAGGAGGGCATCGTGCCGTCGGTTCCGCGGAACTTGCTGATGACCGAGCCGAACGAAGGCCGCTTCTCCGATTTCGGATAGCCGGTGAAAACCTCTTCCAGTTCGTGTTGCATCGGCTCCACAAACTGCACCGTGCGCACTAGGGCCAGCTTGTCGGCGATGGCGGCCTGCATCGGCATGTGCTCGCAGATATCGAACCCGGCCACGTTCGTTGGGATCGGCCGAAACTCGCCGCGGTAATCGAGCGGAGCGTTCGGTTTGAGATCGTAGGTTTCGAGATGGCTCGGCCCGCCGGGCAGGCAAACCATAATTACCGAGCGGATGCCGGGCGCCGAGCGCACCTCGCCGCTCGCCGTTCGGGCGGCCTTCAGCCGGAGAACGTCGGCGAGCCCCAGCCCGCCAATGCCGCCGATACTCAGCCCGCCGATGCGCAAAAAATCGCGCCGATCAAAGAGGCGCGCCGAGTGTCGCCGCGAACCACAGTTTCTGAACATGATTGATAGTTCCCGTTAGCCGATGGCCGCCGCCACGGTCGTGGCTATCAACGGCCTCAACGGAACGGAAGCCGTTCCGCGTAGTTTAACACATTCCGGTCTTCGACCAAAAACGGCCATGTTCGAGAAGCAATTCAGACATGACTTCTGAAGATAGCCACGGATGAAACGCGGCTAAACACCGATGAAGCGACCGAATCTCGCAGAAAATGCCGCGATCGAGGAGACGCTGAATGGACACTCATCGACGCATTAATGGCGCCTTCGAGTACCCTGGCCTGCGGCCTTCTTGGAAGAGATTGACAAGGAATCTCCCTCGACATCAAACGCTGTCGGTGGGGGCAATAAACCCTTGATCTGCGATTTGCCCGCGTTTGTCCGTGGCTACTCACACGGACCCCAGCCGACGCCGCGAGGCCGACTGGTGGTTACGTCTGAATCGCAGTTTCTCGCAACGTGTCCTAGCCGATGCTTAGCAAGAGCATCTCCAGATAGCTACGGCGCTCGCCGTCTTCGAGTCCCAGCTTCTCGGCCAGGGCGCCAAGTGACCGCCTGGCGGCGTCGAGGCCGTCGTCGTCGGCCGCCATCTCCAATTCCACAAACCTGCCGACCAGATCGACCTCGTCCAGCGCGATCTCTACAGGGTGGGCTTGCCAGACGATCTCGGCCGCCTGCCGCTTCTTGGTCACCTTGGCGACCGGGCGAAAGCCGAGCGCTTCGAGCAGCGTCGCGTGGTCCAGCACCCCCGTCACGTCCCCCACGAGTTCCAGCTCGATCTCTTTCCGCGTCTTGGTTTGTTGATCGACCTTTGGACCCTTGTAGGTGACATAGGCCTTATCGCCCACGCGGCGAATCCGCAGGGCTTCGTCGGTTTGGGCAAAGTCGCGGCAAGGGTGCGAATAGTAGGTGTCGACCTGCAACTCGACATCGCCGAACTTGCCCCCCAATTGCTCCACGCGACCCATAAGTGCCGCGGCGGTGCCTGGGATTCGGTATTTACACTCCACTTCGTAGGCCATCGCGGGGCCAGTCAGTTAACTGTTGTCGGGTGGGTACGGCCGGAAGGTCGATGCTCCCGTCAGGTTCGGCTCTCGGCCTCCAGCCGCGCCGGCTCCCTGTCGGTGGTTCGCACGCCGCTCGCCGATTCGTCTCGTGACACTTGCGCCTCCAGCACGCGCTGCCGGCGGAGCTTGCGCACCAGCACGCGCAGTCCCTGCGCCCGCACAATGTCGCCGCCGCGGGCAGGTCGTTCCAGGTGGGCGGTGATCCAGTCGTGCAGGGTGCGCACGCCGCCGGGGAGGCGGCTGCGGTCGATCTTGACGCCCGTGATTTGTTCCAGCCGATCGAGCGACACGCCGCCTCCCATCACCCAGCCGGCCCCTACCTCGGCCACATGGCCCGGCACGCGGTCGTATTCGTCTTCGATGTCCCCCACCAGCTCTTCTAGAATGTCTTCCATCGTTACCATACCCACGATCTCGGCCCTGCGGTTGCGCACGAGAGCGATGTGCACGTGCTCGCGGATCAGCCGCTGCAAGCTGGCGGCGATCGACAGCTCTTCCGACAGGTCGGGCATCGACCGCATGATGCCGCGCAGCGACGGCTGGTCGGGCGCCAGCCGCAACTCGGACACGATGTCTTTGAAATTGACGTAGCCGCAAATAGTTTGCGGATCGCCCGCCTTGGCGCAGACAGGGAACCGCGTGTGCATGTCGGTGTGGGCCAGCACCAGGCTCTCGGACATAGAGAGTGAGAGGTCGAGCGTGACGATGTCGCGCAACGGGATCATGATCTCAGAAATCGACCGGCTGGAAAGCCGCGCGGCGCCAAGAATGATCTTCTCTTCTTGCCCCCCGATCAGGCGCGAAGTGCGGGCCAGCGCAACCACGGCCCGCAGCTCCTGCATTTCGGTGACTTCTGCCTTGTGTCCGTCCATGGTCGGCGTCCAGCGGCGTTCGCTCCACGAAAGAAGCGTGCGCACCGAACCTTCCAGCACCCACACGGCCGGGTAGACGAACGTCGTGAGGGCTTTCATCGGGGGCGAGAGCTTGAGGCAGACCCACTCCTTGTGCTTCAGGGCGAACACCTTGGGGATCAATTCGCCCACGACGATCGTGACGGCACTGAGCGGCACGACGATCAGCGCCAGCGACAAGACATGCGAGGCGCGTGGCGACAGGCCGAGAGTGGCGTGCAGGTAGGGGGCGATCATTTCGTCGGCATCCGCGCCCCCGGTGGCCGCGGCGATGGCCCCGACCAGCGTGATGCCCAATTGCAGGGCCGCCAGGCTTGCCTCCATGTTCTGCTTCATCGACAGGGCGGCCCGCGCCCCGCCGCGATGCGCGTCGGCGAGCGCCTTCAAGCGGCCGACCGAGGCCGACGCGAGGGCAATCTCATAGGCGGCAAACAAGGCATTGCAACCGACCATCGCGATGATGATGAGCCACGAAGCCGCCGTCATTGAACTCCTCTGATGGGCCTTTCTGAAGAGCCTATCCGAGAACCCGCGGGCAGGCGAGACGCCCCGCACCCCAATGCCGGTCCTCGGATAGCTCTAAGAATGAACTGGCCAGACGCGCTATTGTATCCGTTTCGTGGCTGCGGCAGGAGAAGCTGGCCCAATCATCGATATTAAGCCTATAATTCTGAAGGTCTTAGAATCTGAATGCGTCGGCTTGATCGCCCTGGCGGGTCCGCGCCGCGGGGCGATGGCTACCGGGGGCGTGTTCGCGACACGAACCAAGCGGGATCCTGCGAAATCATGAGCCCAGAATCGAGCGATCTGAGCCAACCGATCCCGGCTTCCACGCCCGCTCCAAGAGCGGGCATTCCGTGGCTCTGGCTCGTCCTGGCGGCGGCGGCCGGGCTGCTTTTGCTGCGATCGCTTTGGCCGACGCACACGGGCGCGGGAAAGAAACTGGCCTCATTATCCCTCGAGCCGCTGACGTTCTCCGGCGAACGGGTCGCTCTCGACGATCTCAAGGGCAAAGTCGTGGTGCTCAACTTCTGGGGTCCGTGGTGTCCGCCGTGCCGTATGGAGCTGCCGCACATCGCCGAGTTGGCCAGCCACTACGCGGGCGACGGCCGATGTCGAGTGCTCGCCGTCTCGTGCGGGGGAAGAGAGCCTGATCCGGTTTCGTCACTGCCGAAACTGAAAAAACAAACCAACGAACTGCTTTCAGCCATGGATATCAAGTTGGCGGTGTACGCCGATCCCGAGGCACGCACGCGCCGGGCGGTAAACGACGCCGTCAGCTTCGGCGGATACCCAACGACCCTCTTGCTCGATCCGCACGGCGTGATTCAAAAGGTCTGGACCGGTTATGCGCCGGGCGACGAGGAAGAAATGGCTCGCCTTGTTGCCTCGTTGCTGGAAGGCGCCGGCACGTGAAGGAAGCGGCTCTCTTGTAGATGCCCTCGGGCATGCCAAGGGCATCTCTTCGGATCAAATCAACTCTTCGATCGCCCGTCCCTCGGCCAGCACGGGAAGCGGCCGCTGGGCCGCGTCGTAGAACGTGTGATGGATGTCGATGCCCAGCACGTGATACATCGTGGCCAGGATGCAACCTGGCGAACAGGGGCGTGAAGTGGGGTACTCGGCCCGCGAGTCGGTCGAGCCGATGACCTGGCCCATCTTCAGGCCGCCACCGGCGTAGACGACCGACATGGCGCCGGGCCAGTGGTCGCGCCCGGCGCCCGGGTTGATGCGGGGCGTGCGGCCGAACTCGCCCATCGCCATGACGAGCACCCTTTTCGCCAGTCCCCGGCGATCGAGGTCGGAGACCAGAGCGGCGATGGCCCGGTCGAACGTCGGCAGCAGCCGTTTTTTCAGTTCGCTGAAGTTGTTGCCGTGCGTGTCCCAGCCGCCGCCGGCCTGGACGGAAACGAACGTCACGCCCGCCTCGACCAGTCTTCGGGCGAGCAGACAGCTTTGCCCCAGGTCGTTGCGGCCGTATTCCTCCCGCAGCTTGTCGTCTTCTTGCTTGATGTCGAACGCCTGCCTCGCCTTGTCGCTGGTGACCAGGTCCAGCGCGTCCGCGTAGAAAGAGTCCAGACCGGAGATCAAACCCTGCGTGTCGAGGTCGCGGCGCATCTCGTCGAGGCTGCCCAGCAGATCGTGCCGGCGGTGCAGCCGCTTCTCGTCGACGCGGCCCGGCAGCCGCAGGTTGCGCACCTGGAAGTTGTCGGAATTGGGGTCGTTGTCGGGCGTGAACGGATTGTACGACGCGCCCAGGTAGGCCGCCTTGCTGAACGAGTGGTTTCGCGGCAGGGTGACGTAGGCGGGGATGCCCGGCGCGTTGGCGCCGCGCAGACGGGCCGCGACCGAACCGCACGAAGGATAAATATTGTCGTTCACTTCCAGGGTCGGCTGGTAGCCGGTCAGCATCCACTGCGCTCCCATGCCGTGGCCGGCGTTGGTGTGGGTGGCGGAACGGACGACCGCCAGCTTGTCCATGATCTGCGACTCAAGCGGCAGGTGCTCGCTGATCTGGATCCCTGGGACGTTCGTTTCGATCGGCTGGAACTCGCCGCGGAACTCGGCCGGCGCCTGCGGCTTGAGGTCGTACATGTCGATGTGGCTCGGGCCGCCGGCCTGCCAGACGAGGATCACCGAGGTGTCTTTCACCGGCGCGCCTGCGGCACGGGCCCACGCCCTCTGCTGGAGCAAACCGGGCAGCGTCAATCCGCCGAAGCCGAGCGCGCCGACCTTCACAAACGTGCGTCGCGTCAGACCATCGCAGAGGCGGAAGTTTCGTCCGAGTACGTCAAACATAGCCTGATCTCCTGCGATCCTTCTTCGTCGTTTAACCGGCAGCCAACGGCGGCCGTCTGGGCCTGGACGGCATTTTTCGGCGTGGGGCACGATCTGCGTGCCTGGACAGTTTGGACCCCGCGAACGCCTTTCGCTACCGCTTAAACGATACAGTTGTAGATTGAATACTCAATGGTTAAACAAGAATTCTTTGGAGTTGACCAGCGTCCAGAGAACGTCCTCCAGGGCCGGGCGCGGATCTTGCTCGGCCGCGACGTAGGCCACTGCCTTGGCCCGCTCGGCCTCGGTCGGAAAACGAGAAAGGGCGGCGAGGTACAGTTCGTCGACAATCTCCGCGGCCGGCTTCTTCTCGGCCAGCCGCCTGTTCACGATCCCCTCGCCGGAGGAGATCTTCCCCTCGACTTCGTCGGAATTCGAGAGCAACAACACCTGTCCCAGCGTCGCCCCGCCAGTCCGTTCGCACTCGCACCCGGTGACTCGGCGCGGTCGATCGAACGTGTCGAGAAAATACGACCCAAAACCTTCGTGCGGCAAGTCGATGGCCCGCGCCGAAGACGAAACGCGGTCGAACCGCGAATGCGTGCCGCAAGCCTGATCGAGACAATCGAGCAGCACCTCGGCGATCAACCGGCGGGCATAGAAGCGGGCGTAGTTCTGCCGGTCCTGCTTGTTGTCGTCCACCGGAAAAGAGTCGAGCTGGTAGACGTTGCTGGTGACAATCGTGCGGACAATGTGCTTCATGTCGAACTTATGCTCGACGAAATCGCGGGCCAGGGCGTCGAGCAGTTCCGGGTTCGAAGGCGGGTTGGTGTCGCGCATGTCGTCCACCGGATCGACCAGCCCGCGACCCATGAAGTGTCCCCACATGCGGTTGACGAACGTGCGAGCGAAGAAAGGATTGTCGGGCCGCGCCATCCAGTCGACCAGCGCGTGGCGAGGATCCTGCTCCGGCGAGAGCTTGACCTCGGGCCCGTCGAGAAACTTGGGCTCAGGTGTTTTATCGGTGAGCGGGTTTCGCTCACCGGTCGTCACGTTCGACGACGAGAAATACGGAGGCGGCTGGCCGAAGCTCTTCCGGCCAAGACGGGTGAAGAAACCGGCCAGCCCGTAATAATCGTTCTGACCCCATTTTTCGTAGGGATGGTGGTGGCAGCGGGCGCATTGCAGGCGGATGCCTAAGAAAACCTGGGCCGTGTCGGCGGTGGGTTGGTGAAGCTGGTCGTCGCGCATCTGCCAGAACCAGTTGATGGCCGGCGCGTCTTGCCATTCCCCGGCCGCCGCCACCACGCCCCGCACCAGCTCATCGTAGGGCCGGTTACGGGCAATCAGCGACTTGATCCAATCGTGAAAGGCGTAGGCCGCCTGATCGGAGCCGGCCAGGAACGAGTTCCTTAAAATGCTGCCCCACCGCAGGGCGAAGTAGGCCGGGTAGTCGGGCGAAGCGAGCAGCCGATCGACGAGCGCGTCGCGCTTGCTCGGCGAGGCGTCAGCCAGAAAGGCGGTCGTCTCCTCCACGGTCGGCAGTCGGCCGCACAGGTCGATCGTCACCCGCCGGAGGAAAGTCGCGTCACTGGACCGGGGCGAGGGAGCCAGCCCGAGCTGCCGCCATTTGGCCAGCACCAGGCTGTCGATATAGTTGGCGGGCCGGAATTCGCCCGGGCTCGTCTGAATCGTGCCGTGGGGCACCTGGGCGCGAAAGACGGCCACCTGCCCCATGTAGCGGGCCATCACGGCAGCCTCACCGGTTTGGGAACCGCAGCGCACGAGCCCCCGCTCGTCGACCGCCGCCACCAGATCGAGATTGCTCGCGTACTGGGCCTGCCTGGTCACGTCGCGGCGGCTGCCGTCGGTGTATTCCGCCAGCACGGAGAGCTGCTGCTCGTCGCCGGCGTGCAGCACGCGGTCGGCCGGCTCGACGATCAGCTTCGAGACGACCGGCGCGTCGGGCGAAGAGGCCGGAAGCCCCTGCTCGATCCAGCGCAGCAACAATTGATATGGCTCGCTGTCGGGCTCCAGCCGCTCGCCGCCGCCATGAGGCGCGGCGCCCGTCGCCTTCAACAACAGCAGGCTCTGTTCGGGGGCCGCCGGAAAAACGCGGCGACCCCGCGCGGCCAGCACGATGGCGTTGTAATCGAAGGCCGGATCGAAGCCAAAGAGCGACAACTTAAAGCCGTTCTGGCCGCTCGCCTTTCCATGACAGCCCCCCGCATTGCAGCCGTATCGCGACAACACGGGAACGACGTCCCTGGCGAAATCAATTCTCCGGCCGGAGTCGTAGGCCGCCACGGTGAGGGGAAGGGTGGTTTGCCGTTCGCCGTGGCGGATCGTGATGACGGTTTCGCCGGGGCCGAGGGGGACGACGTAGCCGGTCTCGTCGACGCGGGCGACCGCCGGATCGGCCACCTGGTAGGTACAACTGCGGGTCACGTCTCCCGTCGCCATGCTAACACGCAACTGGCGACGGGCGAGCGAGTCTTCGAGGACGAGCTTCTCGGCGGGGGCCACGGTAAGCGGCGCCTCGTCGGCGAGAGCCGCGTAGGGCGGCGCCAGCCCCAGGAACGCCAGCGCGACGAACAAACGCGCGCCGTGAGATCGCGCGGAAACAGACGATACAACCCAAGAGGTGAACAATTCTTGGCCTCTCTGCGCTCTCCCCAGGCGGGAATTCGGGGGCGGCGGGTCAACCGATCAACCTGCGTTGATGCTAACAGAAACGCGGACACTGGGCAATGTTTTTGCTGGGCCGGTCGACCGGCGGCGCGCTGCACCGACGTGCAGTGGGCCGAAAAACTTCAGGAGAAGGAAAGATCGGTGAATTGCCACGGACGCTCACGGACCGCGTCAGTCAGTGCTTGCGGTCCGCTCTCGATCTTCCCTAGTTGCGCCGGCTTCTCTCGGTGACGAGAACTCCGCCGTTCGATCCCTCACGCCAAGATCTTCGTCAGGACGCTTCCGGAAACGTCCGTGAGGCGAAAATCGCGGCCGGCGTAGCGGTAGGTGAGACGCTCGTGGTCGATCCCCATCAGGTGCAGGATCGTGGCGTGGTAGTCGTGCACGTGGCAGTGCTCGGCGACCACCTCCGCGCCGTACTCGTCGGTCTGCCCGTAGCTGATCCCTCCGTTCACACCACCCCCGGCGAGCAGGCAGCTAAAGGCGCGGTGCCAGTGGTTCCGACCCTTTCCGTTGTCGGACCAGGGTGTGCGGCCGAACTCGGTGCAGATGGCTACCAGCGTCTCGTCGAGCAGTCCGCGCTGACGCAGGTCTCGTAACAGGGCGGCCAGAGCCTGGTCGACCCGCTGCGCCTTGCCCCGGTGCTGCTGCATGTCGCCGTGGGCATCCCAGTTGTCGTGCGAACCGGTGTCGATCAGTTCGACCACCCGCACGCCCCGCTCGATGAGCCGACGGGCAAGCAGACACTGGGCTGCGAAAGATCGATTGTCGGCGGGCGCCGCGCCGTAGGCGGCCAGCGTAGCCGCTGTTTCACGTCCCAGATCAAATGCCTCCGGAGCCTCGTGCATCATGCCGCGGGCCACGTCAAAACTGTTCATCCGGGCCCGCAGCGTCAAGTCACCCGGCCGGCCGACGGCGTGGGCCTCGTTCGCGTCGCGAAGCATGGCCGCTTCCAGTTCGGCCAGCGTGGCGTTGCGGGCAGGCGATCGCAGATTGGCAATCGGCTCGTCCCCTGGCACGATACGAACGCCCTGATGGAATGGAGGCAAGAAATTGTTGTCCCACACCTGGGCGCCGGCATAGGGCAGGTGCTCAGCCAGCACCAGGTAGGACGGGAGATTCGGGTTGAACGTTCCCAGGCCGTAGCTCAGCCAGGCGCCGATGCTCGGTAGCGGCACGGTGGCTGAGCCGGTGTGCATGGCCAACGTAGCCTGAAAATGCTCCACGATGTCGGTGTGCAACGACCGGATGACGCATAGCTCGTCGGCAACGCCGGCCAACTGCGGAAAGAGTTCGCTGATCTCCAGGCCGCTTTCGCCGCAGCGTGAGAACTTGAAAGGCGTCCCCAGCAGCGGCTGGGTGATCGGCCCGCGCAGCTCGGTGCTGCTGACCACCCGCCCCTGGTCGACCGAGAGTTTCGGCTTGGGGTCGAACGTATCGACCTGTGAATATCCGCCAGTCAGAAAGACGAAGATTAACTGCCGGGCACTCGGCCGATGGTGCCCGCTGCGCGGTGCCAGAGGGTGGCCGTCGTTGATCTCGGCGGCCCAGGCCAGCCGCCGGCGCAGCGCCAGCCCAGCCGTGCTTGCCGCGCAGCCGCCGAGAAACGCTCTGCGATCGATCCCAGGCCAGGGCATGGCCCCATTGTGTCACACTCGCCGCCGGCACTCAACAAAAGGGCCAGTGCTTGGCGCCGTCGCCGCGGTCGAGGTTGGCTCCCCGTTAGGCAACAGGAGCGTAAAAACGCTATTCGCCCCAGCCCGCCAGAATGCGCTCGACTTCTTCCTTGTGCCGTGTCTCATCGCTGATCTGGTCTTCCAGCGATACCTTTAGCCCCACGTCGCCGAATCGCTCGGCCTGGTCGACACGTTCTTTGTAGTCGGCAATCGCCTGCTTCTCGGCCTCCAGCACGTTAAGCAACATCTCCCGCGGAGACGTGGCCTCGGGCACGGGACGCGGCGTGGTGGTCGGCTGGCCTCCCAGCGCCGCGATCTTGTCGGACAAAAACTGGGCGTGCCCCTGTTCGTCGGCGGTCTCCGCCTGGAACAACGCGCGCAGCTCGTTGCGGTAAGGACCGGTCAACGTCGCCGAGTAATTGAGGTACATAATGACCGCTTGCAGTTCGCCCGCCAGATCCTCGTTCAGCCCCTCGATTAGCTCTGTGCGCTTTTCCCCGCTCGTCTTTTCAGAAGCTTGTGATGAGGGATCGGCTCGACGCTCTTTGTTCGCGGTGGATGCCACGGCTCTTCCTTCTTGATTGATTCGGACGGTGTTTGGAAAGCAGCCAGGAGATGCAAACATGGTGCCGATGATCTAAACTCTCTTTGGGTGCTGGGGTAGCGCAGTCGGTCGGCACACGCCTTGCTGACAGAGAACCTTGAGCCGTCTCGTCGAAGTCGTCACGAGCGCTGATTCCTTACACGGAGCACAACTTCATGGCCACAACGCAACATCATTCCTCGCATCAGACCGGTTCGGATCGCGCGTGCTCCCTCCGGATGGGTTCCCAATCGATCAACATGAGCGAAACGGAGCGAACGCTGAGCATCGTCGGCGGCGCGGCGCTGGCCCTGTATGGCGTCAGTCGGATGCCCAAGGGAGCCATGATCCTGCTGGCGGGCGGCCTATACGCCGTCTACCGCGGCGTGAAGGGCCACTGCGACGTCTACGAGCAGTTGGGTATCGACCACGGCGAGTTGTGAAGTAGCCCACCGGCACTCCGTCACGGGGAAGGCCGGGCGATAACCCGTTCCCTCTCCCTCCGGGAGAGGGTTAGGGTGAGGGCGGTTGGCATTACGACACGGATCCGGATCGCCCGTGCAGGGCGGGCAACCAGGCGGGCCGGAAAGCATTGGGCGCGCGGGAACCGATCGACGCCAGGGGGAAGGGATGCGATGGCAGAGTTTGGCAGACAATGGCAGACATTGGCAGGCCCGCGGCGATGATGAACCGATTCGGGCATTGACGGCGGCCCCTCGAGCAGAAGGCGCTCGTTGTCGTCGAGGCGGGCTGGGTCGCCGTGGGTAGCCGCGCTTGCGAGAACGCGGGGGCTGGGTCGGCGGGCTTGCCTGATCAGGCGTCTCGCCCCGCCACGGTTGCGCGGCCTTGAGACCGCCCGTCTCGGCTTGCCGCCTTTCGAGTTTCGCCGGCTTCAGGTCGAAGCCTCGCCGTACCACTCGTTGTCTACGATGACGGGCGTTGGGGTGCCGTTGGTCTGTTCGTCGGCCCGACCTTCCAAGCGGCTCATCCGCTCTTCCAGTTCGGTCGACTCACGCAACCGCGGCCCCAGTTCCAAGACGGCTTTCGCGGCCCTCCGGGCCACGGACGGTTGGTCGCTTTCCATCAGCCGCTCCAAGATGCCGGTGGCTTTGCCCGCGAGACCGGCCAGCCGGCCCAGAGCGGAATCGAGCAGCCGGCCGCGGGCCCGGCTCACGGCCCGTCGAAAATCGGCGTCCGCCAGCCGGTGGTGAGTCGTTCTTTGCTCGGCGCCGGCGGCCAATGCCAGAAGTTCCTCCTCCGCGGGCGTTTGGTTTCCGCCGATCTCTTCGTCGGCCTCGTCTTCCAGGCGGCTGATCCGCTCTTCCGCTTCGGTCGCCTCACTCAACCGCGGCCCCATCTCCAGCACGGTTTTCGCGGCCCCCAGGGCCTCGGACGGTTTGTCGCTTTCCATCAGTCGCTGCAAGGTTTCGACGGCCCTGCTGGCGAGCCCGGCCAGCCGGCCCCGCGCGGCATCGAACAGACCTCCGCGGGCCTCGCTCACCGCCCGCCGAAAGTCGGCGTCCGCCAGCCGGCGGTAGACGGTTCCTTCCCCGACGCCGCCTCGCTCGGCGGCCTCCCGCACGCTGGCGCCGGCCGCCAGCGCCAGAATCAGTTCCTCGTCGCCCGCGGGCGTGCCGTTCGGTCCCATTCTCGGCCTCCTATGTCGTCACCTTGTCCTGACTGCTCCCCTGCATACCTGAAGAGATTTTCCAGGCAAGCCATATTTTGCTCTCGGCGATTGGCACCCTGAGGTATTCCGAAGGGTGCATGGAGAACCGCGCGGCTAGTCCGGATTACTTCACCGGCCCTCGTAGCCTCGCGCGCAGGCTGCGTCCACACCAACCCGAAGCGTAAGCGAGGGCAGCCGTGACCTGGCCTACGCTTCGGGTTGGTGTGGCCGGTGAATAGTCCGGGCTAGATTCGCGGAATGCCAGCACCACTGCGACGCTTGCACGGGCTTGACCGAATTGGTGGGCAACCCGCCCTCACCCTAACCCTCTCCCAGCGGGAGAGGGAACGGCGGGGGACGCGCCCTGAGGTATTCCGAAGGGCGTGCGTGGAGAGCCGCGCGGCTAGCCCCGGCTAGTCCGGATTACTTCACCGGCCCAGACAAAGCGAGGAGCGCGACGCAATTTCCCTCGCTCACGCTTCGGGTTGGTGTGGGCGCAGTCTGGACGCAAGTCTACGGTGCCGGTTAGAGGACAGGCGACTGGCACTACCTTCAGGCGACTGGCGTCATCCTCAGACGTCGCACAGCGCCACGGCCTGCTTGAGCCCGTCCAGCGGGTCGCGGGTGGGAATGAACTCCTGGCCGACATATCCCGTGTAGCCGGCCTCGACCAACGCCCGCATGATGGGCGGATAATTAATTTCCTGCTCGTCGTCGAGTTCCCGCCGGCCCGGATTGCCGGCCGTATGGACGTGCGCGATGTAATCGGCGTACTGCTTGATGCGGACGATCACGTCGCCGTCCATGATCTGCACGTGATAGATGTCAAACAGCAGCTTCAGCCGAGGTGAGCCGACCTCGCGGATGATCTCCATGCAATAGTCGGTGTGGTCACCCTGGTAGCCGGGGTGACCTTTCATCTCCTCATTTACTCGGCTGTTGAGGTGCTCCAGGCAGAGGGTCACCTTCTTCTTCTCGGCGTATCCGACGATTTTCTTGTAGCCCTTCACGCAGTTGGCCAGTCCCACGTCGTCGGGGATATTTTCGCGAAAGCCGGTGAAGGTGATCACGTTCGGATAGCCGTATTCGGCGCAGGCATCGATCGACTCCTTCATCTTCTCGATGCACATCTCCTGATAGGCCGGGTTGTTCATCCCCTTCTCAAACCCGTGGCTGGTGGCGATCGCGCACGTCAGGCCGTTCTTCTTGATCGTCGGCCAGTCCTTCGGATCAGCCAGCTCAATGCTCACGCAGCCGAGCTGCTTGGCCACGCGGCACATCTCGTCGATGTCCCAGTATTTCTTGTAGCACCACTGGACGAGCGACTGCTTGATGTTCCCCTTCTTGGCGATCGGCTCGGCAAGGGCCGAAGCGCCGGCACTCAGGACGGCGGTGCCGGCGGCCGCCGTGGTTAAAAGCTGCCGACGCGATATCTCAAAACGGCCGGAACGGGGATTCTCGTAGAGCATGTGGAACGACCTTTCTGATGGCTAACGGGCGTTGCCGACATGATAAATCCGGTTTGCGCCCGATGGTAGTGGCTTGACGATTGCAAGGCTTTTACAGGCCGAAAAGCTGGCGACCTTCGGCCTAGAGCAAAAAACCTCCAGGGCAGAGTGGGATTTTCGTTTACAAGATCGCAGCCGCCTATCAAACTAAAGCGGAACTGCTTTTCGGCTCGTGCCGATCTTAGCGGCTCTACCTGGGCTCAGAGCGACATATTTGGGATTCTGCCGGGCTGGTTGAAGGAGTTGAAAACGATGAGGACGTGCCGTTGGTTCTTACTCTTGGCCTTGGCCGCAGCAATAGGCACCCAGGCGTGGGCTGCGGACGAGGAGGAGGGCTGGATCGTGCTCTTCGACGGCAAGAGTCTCGACGGCTGGAAGCCCAGCGAAAGTCCCGAAAACTGGACGATCGAAGACGGCGCCATTGCGGGTCACGGCGGCCGCAGCCACCTCTTTTATGTCGAGCGTGAGTTCCAGAACTTCCACTTCAAAACGGATGTGATGATCAACAAGGGGGGGAACTCGGGCATCTTCTTCCATAGCAAGGTGCAAGAAGGCTGGCCCGAGCAGGGTTATGAATCGCAGGTGAACAATACGCACGGCGACCCCGTGAAAACCGGCAGCCTGTACTACGTTGTCAAGCTGTTCGAGTCGGCCGCCAAGGACGACGAGTGGTGGACGCAGGAAATCATCGTGCAGGGGAAACGCATCACGATGAAGGTCAACGGCAAGACCCTTTACGAATACGACGAGCCCGAAGGCGTGGCGGGACCACATAAGCTCTCGAAGGGGTTGTTCGCCTTGCAGCAGCACGATCCGGGCAGCCGGGTCCGCTACAAGAACGTCATGGTCAAGCCGTTGCCCTAAGTCTTAGGCGCGATCGCCGTAGGCCGTGTTCCAAAGAGCGCGGTGCCCCACACACAGTTGCTTGAAATCGCCGTCAGCGCGGATTACTATCTTTAGTTCTGAGGCCCGACTTGTCTCTTTCTTCCACTCCAGCCCGGGAGCTCCCTTTCATGCTTCGCTTTGTGCGCCGCCTCTCCTGCGGGTCCCTCGTCGCTTGGGGATGGATCTTAGCGTTCGGTTGGACGTCTTTCGTCTGCCAACTCGCCTCGGCTCAAATCGACGTGCTCAACGAGCTCTATGGCAGCGGCGTTCACGCTTATAACACGGGCCTATACCGCGACGCTTACGACGACTTCACGATGGCCATCAAAAGCGGCTCGAAAGATCCGCGTGTCTACTATTATCGCGGCCTGGCCTACCTGAGGCTCGGTCGTCCGCAGGAAGCCCAGGCCGATTTCAAGAAGGCGGCTTCCTTAGAAATGGCCGACACCGACCGCTTTTATCCCGTAAGCAAATCGCTTGAGCGCGTGCAGGGCTCGGCCCGGGCCCAGATTGAGCGGTATCGTTCGCAGGCCCGGTTGGTGGCCTATCAGACCCGCGAGCGGCAGCGGTTCGATCGCTACCAGCGGATTCGCAAGAACGAGCCAAACGTGCTCATGCCGGAAGACGCGACCCAAATGCCTTCGCCAGCCAAAGAGGAGGGCCCGCCCGCGCCGGCCGAAGAGGCGGAAGAGCCCGAGTCCGAAATGCCGGCCGAGAAGCCGGAGGCGACCGAAAAAGAACCGGACGAGGAGATGCCCGCCGAGGAGCCGGACGTGGAAGCAGCCGACCCGTTTGCCGAAAAGGGGGACGAAGAAGCGGCTGATAACATGCCCGCCGATGAGATGCCTGCCGACGAAGCCGTCGAAAAGGAAGATGACGAGGAGAAGGCCGAGGGCGACGAATCGGCCGAAGAAAAGAAGGCCGACGACGATCCGTTCGCCGAATGACGGCCCGCCAGTCTGCGAGCGATTTTTTTGCCGGCTTTCGCTCGAGGGGAGGATTGTCGGGCGCGGCATCCTTGCATTTCGAGCCGCTCCTCACGCATCTGTCTGGGAGCGCGGCGCAGTGAAGGACGCGTTTCCCCGCTCCCCCGCTTCCGCTACTGCGAGCGACGGGCTGCTTCCTTCCGGCCGCAATTTGCACCGATCACCCGGATGAAGGAAAATCGGGTATCGGGCAGAAGTAGCATCTTGGCTTCTCGCCTCCTTCCCGCCTTGAGCCACCCTCCGCTAACTCAGATCGACCCGCCATCATGATGTTCCAATCTTCAGGCCGCCGTTTTGCCGTCGTTGTCCTTTTGGCGATGGTTGGTGAGACGCGCGCCGCCGCGCCGGTAATCAACAATCTCTCGTCGCGCGGGCTGCCGCTCGGCACGTCGACCCTCGTCCTTAGTGGCAACGATCTGCTGCCCGAACCACGCCTCGTGCTGCCCGCGCCGATCGCCGCCCAGACATTGAAGGAAGGCGCATCGCCAAATCAGCTTCAGATCGAAATCACGCTTGATTCATCGGTGCCGCCCGGCATCTACCCGTTGCGGCTCGCCACGTCGCAAGGCATTTCCGCCCCGGTGCCGGTGGCAATCGACGCCCTGGCGGAACAGCCGTTTTCCCCGGAAGTCGCCTCGCTGCCCGTCGCCTTGACCGGCACGCTGCAAGGTAGCGCCGTCTTGCGAACTTCATTCACCGGCCGGAAGGGACAGCCGCTTGTCGTCGATATCGAAGGCCGCCGGCTCGGCGTCGAGTTGAATCCGGTGTTGCACTTGCTCGACGGAAGAGGCGTGCAACTCGCGTACGCGGCCCCATCGAGCGCGCTGGCCGGCGACGCCCGAATTGTCGCCCAGCTACCGGCGGACGGCCGGTACACGGTCGAGCTGCACGACGCACTTTACCAAGGGCCGGGAGCGGGCACGTTTCGGCTCAAAATCGGCGAGTTTTACTACGCCGACCAGGTGTTTCCCCTGGGCGTACGCAGGGGCCTTAAATCGCCGCTGGAGTTCATCTCCACCAACCTCCCGCCAGGCACGAGGGCGGAGTCAACCGAGGTTCCGGCGGCGGGCGAGTTTCCTGCCCCTTGGCCGGGTCTCGCCCTGCTCAGCGGCGGCAGGCCGCGGGTCATCTACAGCGACTACGACGAAGTCGTCGAGACGCCGAAGACTTCCGACGCGTCGCCGTCTGGCGATTCACTTCAGCGGCTGACGGCGCCCGTGGCCGTCAGCGGACGCCTTTCCTCACCCGGAGAAGCAGACCGATACGAGTTGAACGTCACGCCGGGGGCCGCTCTGCGGTTCGACGTGCTGGCGGCTCGAATCGGTTCGCCCCTCGACGGGGTTCTTTCGATTCGTAACAAGGCGGGCGCGGAGCTGGCCAACAACGACGACCGGCCGCAGACGAGCGACCCCGGTCTCGATTTCACCGTGCCGGCCGGCGTCGATTCGCTCGTCGTCGCGCTGAACGACCTTGAGGGGCGAGGCGGCGACGGCTTTGTCTACCGACTGGCGATCACGCCGATCGGGCAACCCGATTTCAGCCTCGCGCTGTTTGCTGATCGCGAGCCGTTGCCCAGGCAAGGCGTGACGGTGATGCGCGTGCGGACGGCGCGGGCCGGGTACGACGGGCCGATCAAGCTGTCCATCCCCGGCCTGCCGCCGGGGGTGGCCGTGACCGGAGACGAGATTCCTGCCGGCGCGACCGACACGCTCATCACGTTGCAAGCCGGCGACCAACAGCTTGCTCCCCTGCTCTCGACTGTTCTGGGCGAAAGCAGCCAACCGGTTGCGTTGCGCCGTATCGCGCGGGTCGCCGACGCCCCGGCCGCCAGGTATCAACCGTGGCTGGCAACCGAGTTGGCCCTCGCCGGAACGCAGCCCTTGCCGCTGGCGGTTGCCTGGGAACAACAGGCCAGCGGCTTTCAACTGCCCCTTGGTTCTACGATGCCCCTGGAGGTCAAGGTGACCAGGACGGCGGGCGCGACGGGGGCGGTGCGGCTTTCGTTGCTCACCACCCAGATCGTTCCCAAGAAGACGATCAAAGAAAACAACCAGGACAAGCAAGTCGACGACCTCGATCGGGCGATTCGGCTCGACGGCAGTCCCGCGATCGGGGCCGATCAGTCGGCCGGTGCGGTGGGCGTTATTGTCCCTCACGACCTGCTAAAGATTCCCTACGATGTGGCGATTCAGGCCGAGCTGCTCGGCGGTGACGGCAACAGCGTTCTGGCGACGGCGGTCACTCCCGCGTTACGGATGGGGGTCACGTCGCCGTTCGTGCTCGCCCTGTCGGGCGAAGCAAAGGTCGAGGCGAAGTCCGGATCCGGCGAAACCGGCAGACTAACAGGTACTTTGAAGCGCGTGGGGCGGTTCTCCTCGCCCATCGTCCTGGCCCTGGAGGGCCTGCCGGCTGAGCTGCCGTCGCCGGAGTTGACCCTTTCCCCCGATCAAACCGAATTCTCTTTCCCCGTGTCGTTTCCCTTCAACTCGCCAGTCGGTGCGGTGGCCAACGTGCGGCTGGTTGCGGTCGCCCGCTCCGCCCCCGGAGCGCTTCGATCGAACGAGATTCCAGTCGAGGTGAATGTCGTTCCCGCCGGGCCACCCCCGGCCCTCTACCGGCTGTTTGAAGATGAGCCCTCGTTCGCCAGCCTGCTCACCGAAGGGAGCGGGCAGGTGACGATGGAGGGTGCCGATCGTTACGCCGGGCAGACCGCTTTGCGTGTCACGCCCGACCAGAAGTTCCGCGCGAAGCTGCCGGGGTTGGGCGTGAACATCACCGAGAACCCCGTCGAGGGACAGTACCGTTACCTGCGATTCGCTTGGAAGAAGCGCGGCGGGCAAAGTATTCTTTTGCAGCTCAACGCCAACGGGGCGTTTGGTCCGCTGCGCGGAACCGCCGGGCCGGCGTTTCGCTACGAAGCGGGGGCCGAAAACCGGTTCAACGCCGCGGCCATCCGCGTTGCCGAGAGGTTGCCCGGCGGTTGGACGGAGGTGACGCGCGACCTGTTCGCCGATTTCGGCGCCTTCCGACTCGACGGCCTGGCCCTTACACCAGGCGACGGCGAGGCGGCGCTCTTCGACCATGTCTACCTGGCTCGCACGCTCGACGATCTCAACGGCTGCCTGGAACCGCTCCCGGCCGAGCAACCGCTGGCCGTCTTCGAGGATCAGCCGGAATTCGTGGCGGGGCTGACACAGGGCGACGGCAGCGCGGCGGTTTTCCCGGACGACAAGTTTAGCGGCGCGGCGAGCGTCAAGGTGACTCCCGGCCAGCGTTTCAGCCCCATGCTGCCCGGCCTGGCCGCCAGAATTCGCGAGAACCCCGGTCCGGGCGAGTACCGCTACCTGCAGTTCGCCTGGAAAAAGCAGGGCGGGCAACGGGTCGGCCTGCAGCTCGGACACGACGGACGGTTCGGCCCCGACGACGGCAAGCCGGCCCTTTTCCGGTACGATGCGGGCCCGGCCCCCAACGCCAGCTTCGGCGGGGCGGTGCGGGTCGACGGCAACCTGCCGGGCGGGTTTGTCGTGGTCACGCGCGACCTGTTCGCCGATTTCGGCGAGTTCACCCTCACGGGACTTTCGCTGGCGGCCCTGGACGGCGATTTCGCCCTCTTCGACCACATCTACCTCGGCCGTCATCAGCGCGACTTCGATCTCGTCGCTCCGTAGTGACGAGGCTAGAATTACTAACGGCCCCAAACCGTTAGTCGGGTCTCTGATGGCACTTGGGACCACCGAGACCGAATCCCTCGCGCCAACCGCGGCGGCTCCGCCCTTAGACACCGGTGAGCACGCCGCCTTCTTGGCGGCGCTCGAGCAGGCAAAAGCCGGGCGTTGATTCAGGGGTGCCACCGGCCTTGGCGTGCTAACGGGCACAGGTGGGCTCCTCGTGCACGCCGAGTGCGCATTTTTCAAGCGGAGGCTGCGACGACGGCGTGCGATTCCACCCTGTTGGCGGCTGTGCAAACCGCCGAAATATCGACGTTTAGGGGTCGGTTCGGGCGGTCTGGCCTTATCGCCTCTAGCGATTGGCACGCTTCTTGCGATCAGAGATAGCCGAACTGTTTTCCCACGGAGTCTTTATGCTGGCAATCACGGAAACGATTTCGGAACAGGCTGACCGCGACCTGGAGCGCCGCGTCGCAAACTATCTGGCCGGACGCCATGTGCCGGGTCTTCGTCATCTGGAGGTCGAGGCGCGTAACGGAACGGTAACCCTGAAAGGCCGGGTCTACAGCTTTTACGAGAAGCAGCTTTGCCAGGCCGTCTGTCGCCGCGTGGCCGGTGTCGTCGCTTACATCGACGCCATCGACGTCAGCTACACACCCGCGCTGGCATCGTGAAAGTGTTAGGGTGGGACGAGTGAAGCGAGTCCCACGTTTGCGTGGGGCGACGATTTGGCAACACACGGCCTAGCGCTGCGCCGAAGCCATCGCAGGTTCAAGGAGCGATTGTTGTACTCCCTTGGTTTCTGCCGCCTCGCCTTGCAATCCCTCGCGTTGAGCAGTCTCCCGCCGGGCTCGACGCACCAGCAGATACATGTACGTGCTGAAAGAACCCAACAGCACGAAAGGCATCGAGAGCATGAAAAGAATGCTCCAGAAAAAGCCCCCCACCCAGTCGCCGTGACTGCGATCGTGGCTGGCTAGGGCCGCTTTGCACATCGGGCAAGCTGATGCGTCCGACATCATCGCTGCAAAGACGACGAAGGTCAGGACGAGCAAAACGGCGATTCTCGCACGCGGTCTCATGGTCTGATTATAAGGTCGGCCGGCGACGGCGGGTAGACGTGATAGAGCATCACGTAGATCACCACGCCCGTGACCGAAACGTACAGCCAAATTGGGAACGTCCACCATGCCAGACGGCGATGCGACTCGCGGCGGTCTTTTAGCCCTAGCCAGATCGTTGCAATGGCCAGCACCGGCACGGTGAAGGCCAACAGCACGTGGCTGATCAGGATGGCGTAGTAAACGTAGTTGATCGGCGGCGGACCGCCAAAGTGCAGCTCCCCGCGGCCCGATAGCCGTGCGCCGATGTGGTAGGTCAGGTAGCAGGCCAGAAAAACGGTTGAGACCGCGAACGCACCCAGCATCACCCGTTTGTGCGCAAGTTCGCGCCCCTGTTTGATGAGCCGATAACCGATGACGAGCAGCGCCGCGGCCACGGCGTTGAGCGTGGCGTCGGCCGCCGGCAAGATCTGCCAGACGTCGATCTCGGCAAACGCTACCGCGGGGGTCACGGCTGCACCTCAGACCCGGCGTCGGCGGACTCAGCGGCGGCGGACTCGGCGTCGGCCTTTTCGGCCAGGCACCTTTCGATCTTGGCCTTGAGGCGGTCGAGTTGGAAGGAGTCGCGAGAGCTGTAGAAGCTGTCCCGTCCGATTCGGGCATTGCGGTCCACGACGACCAACTTGTCGTTGTGTTCCTTCGTGGCCGGCATCTTCAGGTACTGCTGCCCCAACTGCCGAATTCTCTCGCCGTCACCCGTCAGGAAGACCCAGCGTCGCGGGTCGGCCCGCATCCGCTCGGCGTATTTCTGCAGCTCTTCGGGCGTGTCGTTCTCGGGATCGACCGTGAAGCTGACGAACGTCACATCCTCCCCGGCCAGATCACGAACGACTTTGGCGATCTCCTGGTTCATCTGCAGGCAGAAGCCCGGACAGGTGGCGAAAAAATAGCTCGCCACCCAAACCTTGCCCGCGAGTTGCTCCATCGAGAACGGCTCCCCCTCGCTGTCGACAAACGTAAACTCCTTGAGCGGAACGGGGTCGAGCGTCTCAACGAGCGGTTTTGAGTCGAGCGTTTCGACGAACGAACTCGACTTGTGTGGTTCGTCGTGCCGCGCGGCGGCCGCGTTGGCCCGGTAAACTTTCCGGATCGTGAACGATCCGTACAGCGCCAGGGCGACCAGAAGAAAACTCAGCCAGGCTTTTACGGCCGGACTCGTCATAGCAAATCTCCCGTGGTGCGTTTGCCCACGACCCGCCAGGAAAGAGCGAAAGTGAGGGCCGCGAAACCGAGCGTCACCAGCCAGCACGTGGACATCGCCGGCAGGTCGGCCGGCAGCGCAGCGCCGGGCAAGTCCCAATAGATCAACCGCCGCAGCCCCGCCACGCCATACGTCAGAGGGTTGGCACGCATCAGTATGGCCAGCCAGGCCGCCCCGGCCGAGCCGCCCCGGTCGGCTGGAAAAAACGCCCCCGACAAAAGCCACATCGGCATCAAAAAGACGCTCATGATGGCGTGAAACCCCTGCGTCGAGTCGAGCCGCCAGGCGATGACGAAGCCGAGGGCCGTCAGGGCGAAGGCGATCAGAAAGCTGAACAGGCCGATCGCCGTCAGCGAGACCACCGAGAACTTCAGCCCCACGGTCAGGCCAAGCAGGAGGAACACAAGCCCCTGTGCCAGGGCGATCAGCGTCCCCCCTAGCACCTTGCCGAGCACCAGCGACCAGCGCGGCAAGGGCGCCACCAGCACCGATTGCAAGAATCCTTCGCGCCGGTCTTCGATGATCGAGATCGTGGCGAAAATGGCCGTAAAGAGCAGGATCAACACCAGCGTGCCCGGAAAGAAATACTCCAGGTAGTTCATCGACTGGCCGTCGGCGGCCGGCAGACGAAACGAGCGCCCCAGCCCGAAGCCGAACAAAAGCCAGAAAATGATCGGCTGGCCGATCGCGCCGAAGACGCGATTGCGCTGCCGCACGAAGCGCACCAGCTCACGCGAGCAAAGCGTGCCGGCCGCCAGCCAGGGGCGTGGCACAACCGCTTCGACGGTGTCGGCTTGCGTGAGCGTCGCGGCGTGGTCGGTCATGGCCCGTCGTCAAAAAACCGGTGCCCGGTCCGGGCGATAAAGACGTCTTCCAACGTCGGTTTGCCGAGCGTGATCGACTCAATGCGGCCGGGCAAAGCCTCGATCAAGCGCGGCACCCACTGGGCGGCGTCGGGCAGCTCCAAGCGCACGCTGCCGTCGACCTCGTGCGCCGGCAGCCCGAAACGGTCGGCGATGGCCGCCGCCAGCGACGCGGCCTCGTCCGTCTCGATCGTGAGCGTGTCGCCTCCGACGCTGGCGCGCAGGCGGTCGGGCGTGTCGAGCGCCACCAGCGACCCGGCGTTCAAAATGGCTAGCCGATCGGCCTTCTCGGCCTCTTCCAAAAGGTGCGTGGTGAGCGCCACCGTCACGCCGTCTTCGCCCCGGATCTGCCTCAAATAATCCCACAGGTCGCTACGGGCCGCCGGATCGAGCCCGGTGCTCGGCTCGTCGAGCAACAACAGCCGCGGACCGTGCAACATCCCTTTCGCCAATTCTACCCGCCGCCGCAGTCCGCCCGATAGGGTCTCCACGAGGTCGCGGCGCCGGTCGGCGAGGCGCAGCCGCGAGAGCATCTCGTCGCTGCGTCTTTGCAACGGCCTGCCCGACATACCGTAGAGATGGCCCTGGTGGCGCAGGTTCTCGTCCACGGTCAGCTTCTTGTCCAGCGCCGGCGCCTGAAAGACAACACCGATTCGCCGCCGCACCTCGGCCGTCTCGCCGGCCACATCATAGCCCAGGACGCGCGCCGAACCCTGCTGGATGGGGATCAGCGTGGAGAGGAGGCGGAAAAGGGTCGTCTTGCCGCCGCCGTTTGGGCCCAAAAGAGCGAAGATCTCGCCCGTCTCCACCGACAAGTCGAGCGCAGCCAGCGCCGTCCGCTCGCCATAGCGATGCACGAGCTGCGACGTTTCGATGGCAGGAGGCATGGAACGAAAGCATGACCGCCCGCCCAAGAACGGCCGGCCGCGAGAGCTATTTTTCTTCCTCGGCAGCGGCTGCCGGTTCCTTGGCCGGCTCAGTCGTTGCGGCCGGCTCACCCTCGCTCGCCTGACCAGCGGCCGGCTCGGCTGCCGAGGACTCCGACGTATGTCCGGTTCCCTCGTGCGATCCGCCGTGGTGAACGACCTCCAGCGACGCGCTCTTCATGATCTGGTTGTCCCGCGGAAGGGCGACGTGCTCGCGGCGCTCCTCGGAATACCGTCCGTGGTAGCCGAACAGGCCGTTCACGCGAGCGCCGATGTCGGGCACCAAGGCCAGACAGAGAAAGACCGACATGATCGAAGCCGGAATGGTCAGCACATATTTCCAGTTCGCCTCGTACTTGACGTGCATGAAGAACAAAA
Organism: Pirellulales bacterium; assembly: GCA_035550375.1. Taxonomy (GTDB): domain Bacteria; phylum Planctomycetota; class Planctomycetia; order Pirellulales; family JAICIG01; genus DASSFG01. The sequence goes on from DASZPH010000066.1 coordinate 82,360, forward strand.
TCACCAGCATCGCCTTCGTGCAGGAGACGGCCGTCATGAACAACCGGGCGACGGCCGGCGTTTTATGCCAGGGCCAATAGCTGGAATAAGTGAAGAACGACATGCTCGTCAGCACGCACAACGCGATGAAGACGAAGACGTATTTGGCGATGCCGCCGTGGTCGTCGTGACCGGCGTGCTCGTGATGCGTGGCTGCGTGGGACATGAACGACTTCTCAGGGTGAGTCCAAGTTCTTCTCGTTTAACCGGAAGTCAACGGCGACCGGAGGGCATTGCCTCAAGATGTCGACACGATGAGCAACAGGCTCAAGCTGGGTTTCGGTTCCCGGTCAAACGATGCATTAAAACAAGTAAAGCAGCGGAAACAGGAAGATCCACACCAAATCGACGAAGTGCCAATAAAGGCCGATGTTTTCGATCGCCCCCGCCCAGGCGACGTCGAGGGTTTTCATCGCGAGGATGCCGAACACGATCAGGCCGACCAGCACGTGCAAGGCGTGAAAACCGGTCAGCAGGAAGTAGGTGCTGGCCCACATGTTGCCGCCGGGAATGACAACCGGCATCTTCAGCCAGGGGTACTCGTCATTCAGGCCCGACGCGTGCGCCGACTCGTCCACGGGCATCGGCATGATTTCGGCGCCCAGCCTGGCCAGCTTGTGCTCGTCGGCCGAAGCCGCTTCGGCCTCAGCTTTTAACCTCTCCAGCAGGCTGATGCGGTCGGCATACTTCGTCGCGTCTTGCGGGTTCTCCTTATACTTCGTCAGGAGGGCGGTGGCCCGAGCGCGCACGGCCGATCCGAAATAAGCGTCGGGCTTTTCATAGATGCGGCTGCGCGGGTACTGAGGAAAAATGCCGTGCGCGAACTTGGCGTTGTATTCGTAGAGCTTGACGCCCAAGAAGACGCTTCCCAGGACCAGCGTCACGATGATCCACATCTTTGCCTGGTCGGCGCGGTTGACCTTGGCTGCCTCCAGGGCAAGCACCACGCTGACGCTGGAACAGATCAGCACGAACGTGTTGAACGCGCCGATCGGCTCGCTTAAGTGGACCTCGTGCGTCATCGGCCAAACCGGCGCGCCGAACCGGATCACGATGTAAACGCCGATCAGCGCGGCGAAGAACATGATCTCGGTCGACAGAAAGAGCCACATGAAGAGCTTGCCGTTGGAGATCGGCAGGCCGGGGTGGTATTGAAGCTTCGGCGGGTGGCCGTGCCCGTGCGAGTCGTGCCCGGCCAGGTGGTGACTGTCAGCCGCGATTGCCATGTCCAACTGCTCTTACGCTTTCTAGTAGCTTTCGATCAATAACGAAACGGTCCGGCCGTCAGCCAGAGCAACAAGCTCGGCAGGTAGACCAACGATGCGCGCAACAGCACGCGGGCCGTGTGGTCGCTCATCCGGGTCAAAAAGAGCACCGCGCAGAGCAACTGCCCCACGCTCAGCAGCAGGGCCCACAGAAAATAGGCCGGCCCGGCAAAGCTGATGACCGAGGGAAGCAGGCTCACGGGAACAAGCGCCAGCGCCGCCATGACCGCCTGCGAGCCGGCTCGCCAGCCCGAGGGATCGACGACCGGCAGCATCTTCAGGCCGGCCGCCGCGTATTGCCGTCGGTAAATCCAGGCGATGGCCATAAAGTGCGGGAACTGCCAGAGAAAGACGATCAGAAACAGCGTGGCGGCACTCAGATTCAACCGGCCGCCGACCGCCGTCCAGCCCATCAGCACGGGCATCGCCCCCGCCACGGCGCCGACCGCCGTGTTGCTCGGAGAACGCGACTTGAGCGGCGTGTAGATGCAGACGTAGATCAGCCAGGTGAAGGCCGCCAGCGCCGCGGTGAGCCAATTCACAAACAGGCCCAGGTAGACCGTCCCGGCCGCGCTGGCCAGGCTGCCGATTGTCGTCACCTCGCGGCCGCTCAACCGCGCGGCCGGCAGCGGCCGGTCGGCGGTGCGGTCCATCAAAGCGTCGCTGTGCCGCTCCAGCCACTGGTTCCACGCGCTGGCCCCGGCCGCCACGAGCACCGTGCCGACGACCGCGTGTGCCAAAAGCCACAGATCGGGTGCTCCGGCGCTAGCAACAACGGCGGCCACCGCCACGGTGACCAGTTCCATCACCACGATCTTGGGCTTGGTCAGCTCGATGTAGTCGCCGGCGCGTTGCCAACCTTGCGCCCGTGCAGGCAAGCAGGTGGCGGTGGACATGCTCATGCGACGGCCCCCACGGTTCGCAGAGCGGACACGGAGGGGAACGTCGGCTCCGACGCACTCCCCGTTGCCGGTTCCCGCCGGGTGCCGCCGCGGTAAACCAACACGTCTCGCCACGACCTCAGTGCCAGGATGACGGACACCGCCAGAATGAGAGAACCGGTGGCTACGTGGGCCGTCGTCGTGGTCGCCTGCAAAAAGCTTTCGCGTCGGACCACATAGCTGGCGGCCCAGCTATAATCGCCCAGCCAGCTCGGCCAGCCGTAGTTGACGATCCAGGTTCCGCAACCCAGGGCGATCTGCAGTCCGACGAGCACGGCGAGCAAATGGGCCGGCCGCGTCAGCCAAGCGTTGCGGCTTGCTTCGCGCCGAGAGCGAGCCCAAACCCCGATGACGTGCCCGGCCAGTGCGACCGCCACGACCAGATGGAACCAAACGGCGACGCGAAACAGGGTCGCGTCTGCCGTCACTTGCACGTGCCGCAGTTGCGAACCAAGCACAAGTTGAACGTAGGCGATCGCCGCCGTGGCCGTGGCCAGGCGGTGCAACGTCGGAGATCCGGGGCATTGGGGCGGAAAGCTTCCATCCCCCTTATCGAGCGCCGCCGAAGCAGAAAACCAGCGCCGCGAGGTGATCGTGGCCAACGCCGCCCCGAAGGCGAAGAACGCCGGACCGACGCAGCCGTGAATCTGGGCCAAGAGCCGCGCATCCATCCGCACGCGCAAACCTCCCAAAACTCCCTGAAAGACGACGACGCCCACCGCGACCAGGGCCAGCCGACGCATCCAAGGGCGCCCATCCAGCTTCCAGACGCAGGCCGCCAGGGCGATGGTAAGCAGCCCCACCACCGCCCCCAGCAGCCGATGGCCATGCTCGATGAACAAGTCCCAAGGGCCAAACAGCCAGGTTTGCCACGGATAAAGAAACAGGTTGTAGCCGTAAGTGGTCGGCCAGTCGGGCACGGCCATGCCGGCTTTGTAAGTCGTGACCAGGCCGCCGACCCAGATCAGCGGGAAGGTGGCGCAGGCGAGCAACACCGCAAAGCGATGCGGCCACGCACTCGGCGGCCGGGTATTCGGCGATGGGGCGATGCTGCGACCCACTCTCTCGCGCCCCGCTTTCAATGGGCCGGCGCCAGGGCGACGGCACCCTCTGGCGGCGGCTGGGTCTGCGGATAGTAATCGATCTCGACCTCCGGGGAACCGTATTCATACGGCCCGCGGTAGACGATCGGCTGCGCGTCAAAATTCCCGTGGCCCGGCGGGCTGGGGGCGAACCACTCCAGCGAATTCGCGTGCCAAGGATTCCGGCCGCACCTCGGCCCCAAAAAGATGCTGTAGATCAGGTTGGCGGCAAAGATGATCTGGGCGGCTCCCATGCCCAGGGCGCAGATCGTGATGAACCGGTTCAGGGCCAAGAGGTGCGCGAACGTCTCGTAGTGGTAGGGGTCGGCCAGCCTTCGCGGAAAGCCGCCGGCACCCAGAATGTGCATCAGGTAAAACGTGCCGTTGAAGAAAATGAACGACAGAAAGAAGTGAATCTTCCCCCAGAACTCGTTCATCATCCGGCCGAACATCTTGGGGAACCAGAAGTAGATGCCGCCAAATACGCCAAAGGCCGTGCCGCCGAAGAGCACGTAATGGATGTGGGCCACGATGAAGTACGTATCATGAATGAACACGTCGACTGGCGTGGCGGCCATGAAAACGCCCGACAGCCCGCCGATGATAAACATCGAGACGAACGACAGGGCGAACAGCATGGGAGTGGTGAACTGCAGCTTGCCCCCCCAGATCGTGCCCAGCCAGTTGAACGTCTTAATGGCGCTGGGTAAGGCGATCATCATCGTCGACACCATGAACGTCATGCCCAGAGCCGGGTTCATGCCCGACATGAACATGTGGTGTCCCCAGACGATGAAGCCCAACCCGGCGATGCCGGCGATCGAGTACACCATCGGCTTGTAGCCGAAGAGCGGCTTGCGGGCGAAGCAACTGATCATGTCGGAGACCATTCCCATCGCCGGCAGAATCATGATGTAGACGGCCGGATGGGAGTAAAACCAGAACAAGTGCTGCCACAACAGCGGCTGCCCCCCGCCGGCTCCAGCCGTGGCGTTGTTGACGATGAGCCCTTCCGGCACAAAAAAGCCGGTGTGCAGCACGCGATCCAGCAACTGCATGAATAGGGCCGCTGTCAATACGGGCAGGGCGAAGGCCTGCAAAATGGCCGTGATGAACATCCCCCAGATCGTCATCGGCAGGCGGAACATCGTCATGCCGGGGGCACGCATCTGAATGATGGTGGTCATATAGTTGACCGAACCCATCATCGACGAAATGCCGACGAAGATCAGGCCGATCAGCCAATAGGTCTGGCCGGTGAGGCTGGCAGGCGCCGCCGAATCGACCGCGGAGAGCGGCGGATAGCCCGTCCAGCCGGCGGCCGCGGCGCCGCCGGGCACAAAAAAGCTGATGATCATGCAGACGAAGGCCGGCCACATGAACCAGTAGCTGAGCATGTTCAGCGTGGGAAACGCCATGTCGTCGGCGCCGATCATCAGCGGGATCAGAAAGTTGCCGAAGGCCCCCGCCAGGATCGGGATGATCACGAAGAAGATCATGATCGAGGCGTGCATGGTGAAGAGCATCGTGTAGAACTCGGGCGAAATCTGCCCCCCTTCGCCCGCAAAGAGCCTCGCTCCGACGAGCGGCATGTTGCTCCAGGGCCAAGCCAACTGCCAGCGGACCGCCAGCGCCAGCAACCCCCCCACCGCGAACCAAAGCAGCGTCGAGAACAGAAACTGCAGGCCGATCACCTTGTGATCGAGCGAAAAGACGTAGGTGCGCAAAAAGCTGGCCGTGTGCTCGTGGCCATGGGCGTGTTCCGCTTCGTGGGCATGTCCGCCGAAAGTCGTCGAACTCATATCGATCCTCCCCGGCTGTTGCCGGGCTGACTAAATACCTGACTAAGTGCGTCGTGGCCTACACTAACCCGAAGCGTCAGCGAGGGAGAAGCACCGCGTTCCCCTGCTTCTCGCTCGCTTACGCTTCGGGTTAGGATTTCTATTCCTCCGCCTTCGGTGGCTCTTGCGTGGCCGACTGCGCGGCGGCCATCTGCTCGAGCCACTTCTCGTACTCGGCTCGCGTTTCGATCGTCACGCGGCCCTTCATCTTGTAGTGCCCCCAACCGCATAACTCGGCGCAGACCAGGTCGTAGGTCCCCACGTCCTTGGCGCGGAACCAGACGGGAATGGTCATGCCGGGCACGGCGTCCTGCTTCACGCGCAGGTGAGGCAAAAACAGATCGTGCAACACGTCCATGCTCTTCAGCTCGACCAGCACTTCCTCGTCGAAGGGGATGTGCATGTCGTTGACGTGGTGGATGTCGTCTATTGTTCCCAGCTTGCCGTCCGGCCCGGGATAGCGCAGCCGCCACTCAAACTGCCGTGCGGTCACCTCCAGCGTGGGAGGCAGGTCTTTCGGCATACGCATCTTCACGTCGGCCCAGGCGTTCATCTGGTAGATGGCGATGAACAGCAGCGTGGCGGCCGGCAAAATGGTCCAGATCACTTCCAGGTTGTGGCTGCCGTGGGTGTACTTGACCGGTTCGCGGTTGGAGGCGGCGTCGTAACGCCAGAGGAACCAGAAGAGGCAGAACTCGGTGGCGGCGAACACCAGCCCCGTCAGCACCAGGATGAAATTAAACAGGTGGTCGATCTGGTGGCCGTGCGTCGAGATGTCGCGCGGTAGCCAGTAGCCGGCCGAGGGGGCCCAGAAAAACAGCGCAATGCCGAGAATGGGCACCAACAAAAACAGTATGCTCCAGAACTTTCCCACCGTCGGTCCTCGTCTGCCGTTTAACCTGTCTTCGCAGGCGAGCCAACCGCGATCGCAAGGTTCACTTCTCGCGATTTGCGGTGACTCGATTCCCGCTGGTTTGGCTGTTTGTTCTTTGCGGTCGCCCGTGGCTCCCGGTTAAACGATCCAGTTTGTCGCTCGTTACGGATGTTCCACCATGGCCGTGGCCTCGTGGCCCTCAAACTGCGCCGGCTCGCTTCCTTCCTCGAAAGGCAACGACTGCACGTAGTCGACCAGGTTCCAGATCTCTTCCGGCTTCAGCGCGCCGGCCGGGTTCTTCTCGTCGCGTCCGCCCGCCGGCATCGGCGTGCCGGCAATGCCTTGATGGATTCGCCGGAAAATATCCAGGGGCCGGCGTCCGCCGCGGTAAATGCCCATCCGCAAATCGCGCGGCCGCAACGGCTGCTTGCTCGGAAGCAGCCAATAAGCCAGTTGCTCCTGCTCGTCGGGCTTCTTTTCCTTGTTCCAGTCGTCGAAGAGCTGATCTTTTTCCGGACCGCCGTCGTTACCGTCCCCAAGTCCCGTCGGCCCGTGGCACTTAGTGCACTGGGCTTCCTTCTTGAAAAACAGCTCCCGTCCCTTGGCGATCGACTCCCGCAAATCCTGCGGAGTCTGCGATTCGCTGCGGGCGGGAGGATTCACGATCTGCTCCTCGGCGGCTGCCCAGGCGTCGATGACCGGCTGGATATAGGTCTCGACGATGGCCTCCCTTTTGGGCTCGATATCCTCCTCGTTGCTGAACAGATCGATCGCCATATTCGTCTCGGCCTGGCCGCGGACGCTCAGATACTTGACGTACTCGACCAACGCCTCGATCTCGTCGTTGGGCAACAGCAAAAAAGACGGCATGGCCGTGCCGGGGATCCCTTCCTGCAGGATGCGCTTCAGATCGTCGGTGGTTGGCTTGGCGTTGCGCTCCGTGCTCTTGAATTTGAAGACTCCCTGCCGGTAATCACGCGGATAGGGGGTCAAGAAGGCGGCCGTCGGCCCGGCGCCGTCGCCGCTGACACCGTGGCAATGCGCACAATGCTGCCGGAAGAGGCCGCGCTGCTTGCCGTCGCCACTGCCGCCGTAAGGGCCGGCGGCGAGTTGAACCTTGCGCAGATCAAGGCCCTTCTTCTCCTCCGGGTTCCATTGGGTCTCTTTGAACAGGTACGGCTCGTCCGGGGTGCCGAAGGCGGCTTTCAGAGCGGTCGACAAAAACTCCAGCCGCTCGTAGTTCTTCTTCTGCTCCTCGTCGCCCCGCGAGTAGAAATCCTCGGGCTTGTGTCCCATCTTCACCAGGATGTCTTGCATGTTCAGCCGGAACTCGGGGTGCGAGTTCTGCGAGTTGCAACCGGCCGTGAACAGGAACAAGACGAGAACGGCCAGCAGCCCCAAAGGGGTGCAGTAAGACCCCGTTGTGATCGAAGACCGCCGCAACCAATCACCTTGCGTCATCATTGAGTCGTGACCTACCAGTCGACGAACCTATTTTCCAAACAAGGCGGAACTGACCTGGATGGTGCCCAGATCGTTTGTCCCTTCCTTGATCTCGAACTTGAATTTTCCCTTCTTCCAGTCGGGCTTGGCCGACAGGCCGCCCACCGATTCCTGCCATACCTGAAATTCGTGCTTGCCGACCGGCAGATTCTTGATTTCGAACGAACCGTCCGCACTCGTGACCGCGGCATAAGGATTGTCTCGCGGGAAAACGTAGCCCTTCATCCAGGGATGAATGCTGCACGTCACCGCCACCGGCGCGTTCTGCTGCTTGGCGAAGTGATAGAGCGACTGGCTGTTTTCCGAAATGAGCGGATTGAAGGCCGCGTCGCCCAGTGGGGCCATATTGCTGTTATGGCTGACCGGGTCGGAGTTGTGCACTTCCAACGTCTGGGAGGTGCGCATCACCAGGATGTGCGGCTCGAAACGGCAGTGCTCGTTGTCGAACTTGATTGTGTCTTTGGCCGTGGCCTCGTAGTCGGGATGCACGGCTGATTTCTTGTCGGCCAGAAAGATGACAACGTTCTTCAACGCGTTCCCATCGCCCAGTTCCAGCGATTCGTCGTGCAGATTGTGCTTGCCGCACACTTGCTCGTCCTTGGTGACCGCCAAGCGGGCCGCGTCAAACCCAGGGCCGTCGTAGACAAACTTGCCCGTCAGATCGCCCCAGGTGTCGACCGTGGGCGTGGCCGCTTCCGCCTCGGCCGTCTCGCCGCCCGCCCCCCCCGACGACTGGCGGATCTCCTCGACCAACTTCTCGTTGGGGGCGGCGCTGGGCAGAGCGGACGCGCTCGCTCCGCAGCCGGCAGCAGAACAGCAAGCCGCCAGAACCAAGAGCCACAGGCAATTTGAAAAACGCACAATCATGGCTTCACTCTTGAGCGAGACCGGTCCTCTTATTTCTTCTCGAACAGCTTTGGACTGACCTTAATCTCGCCCAGGTCGTTGTCGTCCCCCGGCTTGATCTTCATCTTAAAGGTCGCCTTCTTCGGGTCCCAGGTGCTCTTGGCCGGCAGCCAGCCCGACTTCTCCTGCCAGACCGTGAACTCCAGTTCCTCGGCCGGCAGGTCCTTGATCTCGAAGTTGCCGTCCTTGTCGCTGACCGCCATGTAAGGATTGTCCTTAACCACGACGTAACCCTTCATCCACGGATGGATGTTGCAGGCGACCGGCACCGGCAGCTTCTGCACCCTGGTGAACTTAAAGTCGATCGACGAATCGGGAGTCAGCACGGGGTTGGTGGCCGTGTCGCCCAAGGGGGCGAGATTGCTGTTGTGGCTGAAGGGATCGGAATTCTTGATCACCAGGGTCTGGGAGACGCGCATCGTGACGATGTGCGGCTCGAAGCGGCAGCCGTTGTTGTCGATCTCAACCTTGTCCTTGGCCGTCTTCTTATACTCGGGATTCTCCGTCACTTTTTTCGAGCTGACGAAAACCAGCACGTTGGCGAGGCCGTGGTTCTCGCCGTTCACCGCCAATTCTTCGCTCACCACCTTGTGCTTGGAGCACATCGGCTCTTTGCTGGTGTCGATCGACTGCTCTTTGGGTGGATCGCCGTCGTAGACAAAGCGGCCCTTGAGGTTGCCCCATTCGACGGCTCCGGCGGGGTGCGCCACAACCATGGCTCCCAACACGGCCCACAGCACCAAACATGATCTCATGCTTTCGTCTCCCTTTTTAGCGGTGTCCTACTTGTCGAGCGCCGCGGCCTGGTCGGCCGCGGGCTGCGGCGGAGGCTCCTTGACCATCGACTTGATCGACGTGCGGTTCTTCATATAAGTGTCGTAGTTGAGCAACATGCCGATGACGCCCCGCAGCGCGTCCTCGCTCTCGCCCGGATAGAGGCTGGTGCGCAACTTGACGTTCGGATCGTCGTGCGGCGGAAAGTTAATCGGCATCCCCGTGTAGGGCAGCTTGCGAGTCGGATGGGCCAACCACTCGGCAAGGTAGCCGGGCCGGAGCCGCTGATAGATGCGGTCCAGGTTGGGCGCCAAAGCGGCCGGCAAACCCTTGGGCCGGAAATCGCCGACCAGGTGACATTTCACGCAGTAGTTGTTATCCGTCACCAGATTCAGGGCCCTGTCGTACTTCTTCAACTCGTCCTCTGGCGTGTAGTCGCCGCCGCCGGGCCGGTGATATTGATACGGGTAGTCCACATCGTCGACGGCCGCGAAGTAGTGCACCAGCTTCTCGGCTTCGTCGCTCGACATATTGAACCGCGGCATGCGCAGCACCACGGCCGGCCGAATGCGGTAGGGATTGAGCAGAAAGTCGTGCAGCCAGCCGGTCTGTACCTTTTGCCCCTCGCGCACCAGCGGAGGCGGCACCCAGCCCCAGACGTCGCTCGGCTTGACGTTGGGATTGTCGCGGCGTCCCATCTCGATCGCTGTCGGATAGAGCAGCCGGGCGAAGTCGCCGCCGAAATAGGGGCGGCGCTTGTCAATGTTCTGCTCCATGACGGGCACTTCGGGCCCGCCCACCAGCCACGGATGGCCGTTGATCGCCACGGGCTCCCAAAGGGTGAAGTAAACCGGTTCGTCGGGCTCGTGATCGTCGGTCGTCGGCACAGGCATGCCGCTGACGACGGCCCGACCCATGCCGCGGCGGTCGGTCTTCTTCGACGCGGCCAACTCGTCTGGCGTGAAGTGCGGCATCAAGAACGGATAGTCGTCGAACGGCGGCCCGTTCGCGAAGCTGTCGTCTTCCGGGTCGTAGTTGAACTCCCAGGTCTCCATCCTCAGCGTGTGGCAGCCGTCACAGTTGTACTTGACGATGAGCTGCTCCCCTTCCACGATCGCCTTGCGGCGCGGGGCCGCCTTATACACGTATTTCGCGGCCGGCGGCTCGGCCACCAGGCCCAGCACGAACGTCATGACCGACTCGATCTGCTTCGGTTCGAAGTTGAACTTCGGCATTCGCAGGCGGTCGGTGTATTCCTTGTTCTCGGTCTTCTTGAAGTCGTAGCTTCGCGGCTCGCGAAGCTTCTGCCAGATAAAGCCCTCTCGCTGATGGTGCAGCAGCGCTTCCACAAAGAAGCCCGTGTCGGGGTCCATCTCGGCCGGGTCGAGATGGTGATGCTCAGGCGCCGCGGTGCCCGCCTTGCCGTGTGCCGCATCACCGTGCGTTGCATCGTCGTGCCCCGCGTGGTGGTCGCCGCCGTGCGAGTGACCGGGGGGCCGCTCTCGCAGGTACTCGACGATCATTTCGAACGCCAGCTTCGACGTGTCTTTGCGGCCCCAGTCGGCCAGCCCGGTGCCGATCGGCTTGGCGTCCTCGAAGCCTGGAATGTCGTGACATCCGCTGCAGCCTAACCGGCTGATCGAGCGGCGGCCGATGTAGAGCAGCTTCTTCTTCGCCAGGTCGTCGTCGTCGGAACGAACGAGTAGCTGTTCGTCCCCTTTGATGTCGGCGCCCAAATCGGCGGGGATGCCGTCGCGGACATACCTCTTCGCCTGCGCCTCGGTGAACGTCCCTTTGAGGTAGACGTACGCCAGATCGTCCAGCGCCTTGGCGTCGACCTGAGGCACCTCGCCCGGCTGCCAGTCGTCCTGCGAGCTGAGCAGGTAGGCCGTGATGTCGGCCGCCGCGTCGCTCACCGCGTCTTCGCCTGACGCGATCGGCTCCAGGAAAAGGTTGGGCATCACGGTGCGAGCGTGGTAACGGTTCGGCTCGCGCACCCAGCTATAGAGCCAGCGCCGTCCCTCTTCCTTGCGTAGCTTCGACCCGACCCGCGACAGGTCGGGTCCCTGCGAGTCCTTGGCGCCCGGAAAGTCCTTGTGCTGGTGACACGCCAGACAGCCTCGCGTCTGAAACAGTTCCTTGCCTCGGTCGGCCGACGCCTTTTCGGTGATCCCCTCGTAGTTCGCCAGGTAATCGAAGGGCTGGCTGCGGTCGAGCAGATATTCGGTGATGGCGCGGATCTCGATCGGCTCGAACCGCTCCGACTGCTCCCGTCCGGGGCTCTCGGCGATCACCGGTCGGTTGTGCTCGTCGTGCACCGGCTTGCCGTCTGAACCCAGCTTCTCTTCCGGCACGAGGTGGTCCCAAAGTCCGAAGAAGCGCGGCATTTTTGTGGTCGGCCGGAAGTTGGTCGGGTTTTTGAGCCAGTCGTAGAGAAACGGCAGGTCGACCTTGCTGGCGACGTAACGCAGGCTCGGTCCGACCTTGCGGTACTGGCCCGGCGTCTCGTCGTCGGCGCCGAGGATGGTGGCCAGATTGTGGGTGGCGTCGGAAAGGCGTGCCGGGTCGGGCACCTTCTCTTCTTCGTCGCCGGCCGCGTCCGCCGCCTTTTGCTCGGCTACCTCGTCCCCCGTTTTTTCCGTGAGTTGCGGCGGCGTCTTGTCCTGGGCGGGGACCAGGGCGGCATCGGCTTTGATCGCCTCCGCGAGGAGTTTGCGGGCTTCGTGGCGTTCAGGATGAGCCACCACTTCCTCTGCCAGCTCGCGTTCGCGGTCGTTCAGCCCGCGGTCGGTCAGCACCGATTGCGCGGCCGCGAAATACGCCGGCTCGGCTCGCAGGTCGGGGCCGCGGCGGCGAGTCGGACCGTCCCAGCCGTTGATCTCGTGGCAGCCGAAGCAGCCGAATTGCCGGATGATGTTGTAGCCTTCCACCAACTTTGGCGCCGGCGGTTCAGGAAACCGCTCGCTCGGCCTGAGCTCCACCACGTCGTGATGGCACTTGAGGCACATGCTCTCGTTGAACCGTTTGGGCATGACCGGAAAGAGCCAGTTGTGGTTGTTGAACCAGCCGTACTTACTGTGCCATTCTTCGGCCTGGGCCGGCGTATTGGGCGTGTGGGAAACCCACTTGAATTCGGTGGCGCTCCCCTGGCCGTCGTGGCAGGCCGTGCACCCCATTTCACCCAGCTTGTGAGGGCTGAGCGAACCGACGAACAGGTCAAGACGCGGGTGCGAGTTGAACGGCTCGGGAATGCCGCGGCGCACGTGCAGCGTGAGCAGCTTGCCCCAATCGACGCTGTCGAGCAGATAGAGAAGGGCCCGATCGCGGTCGAGCAATTTGACATCGTTGATCTTTTCGATCACGTCGCCTGGCTCGAGACGCGCGTTGGCCGCGGGGCTTTTCGGCCGCACGACCGTGATGGTCACGTCGCCGGCGGAAAAAATCCCTTGGCGGGCCAGTTCCAGACCGTAGGCGTTGACCAACTTATATTGCAACTCCTGTTCGGGAATAGCTGCCTCTTTCTCATCCCGGCCCCAGAACGCCTCCCGAGCTTCTTGCTCCATATCGCGGAGCCGCTCCTTCTGAACCTCGTTCGGCTCCGGCGCCTCCGAGGGGGTGACGAGCGTCACATCAAGGCGGCGGATTGCCGGATAGCCGGGGTCGGTTGCCGAGCCGGGCCCCGTCTTGTCGATCCCCTGATGGCAGGTCGTGCAGCGGTCGAAACGGGCGACGTCCCTGAAATTGTTGTTCCAGGTTAGTTGCGGCAGCCAGATGTTGTCGATTTTGAGCGGGCGGCCGAAGGCGTCGACGACGGGCAGTTCGAGGAAGTCTTTGCCACGGTTATTGCTCCGTTCGGCGAGCGTCGTCTCCAACCGATCGACATCGGCCTCGTGGTCAGCCAACGCCTTTTTGGCCGAGGTCTCGTCGGCGACAGCCTCGTCCAGAAGCTTCTGGAGCTTCTCGCGATGGTCCTTGGCGTCTTGCGCGGTGGGCAACAGTCCGTGGACCTTGTCGTTGCCGTTGATCACCAGCTCGACCGCTTTGACCCGCTCTTCGATCTGGGCGAGTTTCGACTCATCGAGGCCCTCGTTGACGCCGATATCGTATTCGCTGCGCACGCCGTCCAACTCGGCGCGCTTGAATTTCAACGCACGCTGGGCGTTGTCTTCGACCTGCTTGGCGCGGGCCAGCACGTCCTGCATGGCCGCCACCAGCGCGTTTCGTTTGTCAATGACCGTCTCGCGTTCCGTCTCGGCGATTCCGTCTTCGCCCACCTTGTCTTCCGACTTGCTGGCGGCAGCCGCGCGGGCCGCCCGTTCGGCCGCGACCAACTCTCCTTTTGCCTCTTCAATCCGATCGAGCCGATAGGCGTAGCGACTGTCGTCCTGCTTCTTCTTTGCCTCGTCGACAAAGGGTTCGGCGGGCGGAACCTCGCTTTGGGCGACCTCGACCTTGTGCTTCAACTCCTTCTCACGCGCATAGTACTCGGCCGATTCCTGCTCGTTCAGGCGACCGCCCGCCGCGTAGGCCTCCAGGTTGCGGAACTGCCGCTGATAGACCTTCCACTCGCGGTTGTGGTCTTTGGCCATCATCCAGATCGTCGACAACAACATGATGATGGACGTCAGGCCAAACACCACGTGCAGCAACTTCTGGTCGCGCCAAGTTTGTTCGTTTGCGGGCATAGCCGATCAAAAGTTCAAGAAATACTCGGGGATGCTGATGATGTATTTCAGATTGCACGTCCACCGCAGCACCATCTTGATGGGCAGCGTGGCCATCAACAGCAGCAGGTTCGACATCACCATGTAACGAATGAAACCCATCCGCACAAAGAACTTGCGGAAGATCGTGACCGCCATCATGGGCGGCAGGAGGATGAAATAGGCCAGCACGGCAACGATGCCGGGGGACTCACGCAGCACGATGTAGAGCAACTGCGTGCCGATACTCGATTCCTCGGGCGCCCTGGGCATGCTCCGACCCAGCAGGCTGACCCAAAAATACTGGGAGAGGTCGACGTTGTTCAGCGGCAGCACCTTGTGAACGTCCCACGGCTCGAATGGGCCGAAAAAGTTCCAGTTCGGACCCCGCAAAAACGTCCCCAACACGATCAGCACAATCCATAGTTCCAGGAAGCCGATCTGGAACACGATATAGCTGAACTTGCGCTGCTCGATCGTGTAGTAGCCGTTCCCCTGCTTGTTGAAATCGAGAAAGGGGATGGCCATCAAACCCACGAGCACCACGCTGGGCAAGACGACGCCGGCGTACCAGGGGTCGAAGTAGACGAGCATCTCCTGCAAGCCCAAGAAGTACCAAGGAGCCTTGGATGGATTGGGCGTTTTGACGCTGCTGGCCGGGTCTTCCAATGGCGCCTGAAGCGCGATGCCCCACACCAGCAATACGGCCGTGAGGGCCACCATGCAGATCAGCTCGGTGTAGACGAGATCGGGCCACACGAGCACCTTCTCGTCATCGAGCTTCTCGCGAGGCGGAAGCCCCTCCCGCATACGGTCGTCATTCTGCACGGCGTTAAAGCTGGCCAGCCAGGTGAAAAATCCGAGCAAAAAGACCAGACCCACGATCGGCACGTTATCTGGCTTCTGCACGATGGCGGCAAACGTTTGATCGGTCATCGACAGCCCCATGGCGAACAGGGCTAGATTGAAACCGATCCAGGCCACCAGCGGTTTGACGAAAAGGCGGCGGCCGACAAACAGAATCGTCAGCGCGATAAGCGAGCCGACAGTCAGCGTCACAGGTCCCGACAGTACGTTCACCACCTGCTTGACCTCTGGAGGAAGCATGGGTGGCCAGCCGATCATGGTAAACGGCGCGAGAATAAAGAAAAACGTGCCGACGATCAGCCACAACAGGACGTTGGTGAACGGCACGACGCCCGCGATGTGGAAGTACGTCACGGATCCCTTGCGCCACAGCAAAAGGGCGGTCACCCAGTTCATCGCGCACAGCAGCAGGTAGTAGAAGCCGAGGCCAGTGGCGATATCGTGGATGAATGTCTCGGAGCCGTGCATGGCGAAGCGGGCTAGAGGTTACGGGAAAACAGTTACAGTGGGCCGCTGATGCCGCCGTCCTTGCGCACCCGCCAGAAATGGATGGCCATCAGCATGGCGGCCGCCAGCGGAATGGCGATGCAGTGCAGCACGTAGAAGCGGTTGAGCGTCTCCTCGCCGACGAAGCGAGCGCCCAGCAAGGCGAAGCGGGCATCGGAGGCGTTGGTGATCATGTCGATGCCTCCGAGCGTCAGCAATTGCTGGCCGGGACCTTCGTGGCCTAACAGGGGCGTGGCACGGGCCATGTTCGAGCCGACCGTGATGGCCCAGATGGCGAGTTGATCCCAGGGGAGGAGATAGCCGGTGAACGACAGCAAGAGCGTGAGCAAAAGCAGAATCACGCCCACCACCCAATTGAACTCGCGGGGGGGCTTGTAGCTGCCGGTCAGGAAGACGCGGTACATGTGCAGCCAGGTGGTGATCACCATGGCGTGGGCGCCCCAGCGGTGAATTTCGCGCAGGATGCCGAGGCTCGTCACGTCGCGCAGGGCCAGGATGTCGTTGTAGGCCCATTCCAGCGTGGGCCGATAATAGAACATCAGCAGCACGCCCGTGACCGTCTCCACCAGAAACAGAAAAAACGTCACCCCGCCCATGCACCAGGTGTAGCTCAGGGCGATCCCCTGCTTCTTGATCGAAACCGGGTGCAGGTGCAGGAAGAAATTGGTGAGCATCACCACGATGCGGTTGCGCCGATCGATCGGCATGGGATGCCGAAAGATGGCCTTCCAAACCTGCGAGTTGCGAATCGATTCGCTGAGCGAGGGCATGCGTGGGCGTTTTCGTTCGGGGTGCTAAGGTTCTAACGCTCAGGAAAGAGGGCCAAGCCGCGACGCGCTAGGCCGGGACAAACGACGCTGCATCTTTCCATTGTCCCATCTCTTCCTGAAAGGTTTTGCTCTTGTCGATCTCAAGCTGCCCGTCGTCGGCCAGATGAATGGAATACCGCTCGAGCGGGCGGGGCGCCGGCCCCTCGAAATTGATGCCGTCCTTATAGAAACCGCTGCCGTGACAGGGGCATTTGAACTTCTGCTCGCCTTCGAGCCAGTTGGGCGTGCAACCCAGATGCGTGCAAACCGTCTTCAGGGCGTAGATCTGAAGCTGGCCCTGATACTCCGATTTCACAACCCAAACGCCAAACTGGGCCTTGAACTTCTCCTCCACCATGCCGGGGGCGAAATCGCTGGGAAAGCCAACCTTGAACTTGCTCGGCGGCTCGATCAGCACATTCGGGAACATAAATCGCGCGGTACACAGTGTCCAGAGGCCGCCGGTGGCGGCCAGAGCGGTAAAGCCCGCGCCCAAGAACGAGCCGACCGCGAATGCCAAAAACGTCCGCCGATCTTCCGTCGCCGCGGCCGCCACCGCGGCTTTGGGCTTGGCGTAATCGGGCTTGGTCGGCATCGGCGGCAGCACCGGTTTGGCCGCCTTGGGCTTGGCTTCGGGCTCGGGCTTGAGCTTGGCGGCGGCCTCGGCTTTGGAAATCGGCCCCGGCTTGTGCTGCTTGCGCGCGGCCGACAGGATGCTGGCGGTGTCCTTCGCACCGTCGACCTTGGGGGCGGCCGGCTTGGCCGCGGGTTTTGCAGCCGCGGCGGCGGCCGGCTTGGCGGCGGCCGGTTTGGGAGCGGCGGCCGGTTTTGCCGGGGGCGCGGCCGGCTTCGCGCCACCTCCCTTGGCTTCGCGTGCCGCTTTGAGTATGTCCGCAACACTTGGGCGCGCGCCGCCCGCCGCCGGCTTTGGCTTGGGGGCGGGCGATGGCGCTTCGGCTGCCGTCGCCTCGACGGGCGCGGCTTCCGCCGCTTCGGCAGGTGCCGCCACCTCGGCGGCGACCTCGGAAGCGGGCTGCGGCGTTGGCTCCTCGCTGGCGGCGGACTGCCCTTTTCCGTCGGACTTGCGGGCGGCGGCCAGAATGTCGGCCACCGACATCTTCTTTTTCTCAGCCATGGATGTGCTTGCTTTTTGACGTCCGTCGCTCGTGCGCGAAATGGCGCATAGCAACGGCGCTCAGCCCAGAGCCGACTTTGTGATAATTTTCACAAAGTCAATCCCAACGGTTGTAACGTTCTTTGGTCGCTTGTCAACCGCCGGGCAGATATAGCCTGAGGGCGAGCCTAGAAGCGGCGCGTTCGCCTTTAGAGGAGATAGAATAACGCGCGATAGTCGCTGAGAAAACCCCTCCTTGTCGGCCACCGCGATGTGGCTTTCGCCCGCCGTCCAGCGCATGGTTGATCCGCGAGTCCGATGCTCACGGATTTTTAATCATTCGCAGACGTGATCGCCTTGGCTGCCCAAAGATGGTCCGCCGCTGACGTTCGTTCGTCGCGGCACCGTCGGAATTGATCATCCAGGACTGCGATTACGGCTGCGTGTATTCCTTCAAAAAGCCCTTGAACAGGATCAGGTGCTCTTCTTCGGCCGCCAGGAGTTGGATGCAGAGATCTTGCGTCACGTAGTCTTCGCCCTCGGTGGCCTTGATGATCTTGCGGTACTGGGCGCAGGCCGCTTCTTCGGCCTCGATCACGGCCCTGATCACCCCCACCACGTCGGTCGTGATGTCGGAGGGCTGCTTCTGGTTGCCCAGTTTCACCTTCAAAGAACCCGGCACAAGTCCGCCGACCTGCTTGATGCGGTTGCCTAGCTGCGTGGCGTGGCCAAGCTCTTCGGTGATGTCGGCGGCCAGCGACTTCTTGATCTCTTCGGCCCGCACGCCGTCGAGATTGATGCTGTTGGCCAGATAGTTCATCACCGTCTCCAGTTCCATACTGTAGGCGGCTTGCAGCATTTCGATCACTTCGGCTGTGGTGGCCATGATCAACTCCTTCGTTTGTTGAGCTCGAACAAAACCTCTTTGGCCTGCAACTGGATGCCGCTCGGCAGTTCGGGCGCGGTCAGCCGCTCGACCGCCTTGGAAAGCTGGGTCAAGTCGGCCGTATCGTTTTTTTGCGCCAGATCGGTCGTCGCGCGCAGGGCGTTGACCAGGATCAGGTCCCGCTTGTAGCCGCGCGAGTCGGCTTCGTCTTCCTTCTCGATCGCCACGGCCTGCCGCTCGTCGAGCATTTCGGCCAGCACGTCGACCGCTTCGGCGCGGCCGTGCCTGGCGAGCATGGTGGCCGCGTTGTAGCGGACGTCGGGGTAGCTATCAAGCAGCATCCGCTCAAGACGCTTGTCGGCCTCTTCACGGTTCGCTGCCCCCAGGGCAAACGCGGCGATCGACCGCATGAGCGGCTGCTCGTCGCGGGAGGCGGCCAGAATCGTGGGCATCAGTTTCGGCTCGATGTCGACGACCCCGGAGGCCGCTTGTTGGTCCTCGCCCGTTTTGCGTGAATTGCCGTCAAGCCAAACCGCCAGCCCCTTCATGGCGGCGAAGCGGACGGCCGATTCGGTCTGGCCGCGCTCGGTCTTAGCCGCCTTGACGAGCACGTCGAGCACCACCGGCACCCGAAACTCGCCCAGAAGGTGACAGAGATAGACCCTCAACTTGATCGGGTTGGGATCCAGGCTCCCGTCGTCGATCTCCTTATCGAGGATGCCGGCCAGTTGTTCGGCCAACTCGGCGTCGTCCCGCAGTTTTTGGTTGCGCGGATTGCGCAGCAGGTCGGCCAGATCGTGCGCCGCCTGCCAGCGGCCGGCCGTGTTGCGACGCAGCGACTCAACATACGAGCGGGGGTTGTTGTCGCGGTCGACCAGCCACTTGATCCCCGCGCCCAGAGCAAACATGATCACCACGATCAGCGCCGGAATGACGAACAACTGCACGATGAAGCCGGCGCTGGGGGGCTCGACCGGCGGCAACTGGTCGTCGGGCAGAACGGTGTGGGGCGCGTTATGGGGAGCGTCGTAATCGGCCATTCGTCAAGATTAGCCGCTTTCGCCCCCGCACAAAAGGAGGGAGGGGCAGGACAACACGGATGCCAGAAACCGTGGTGGGTGGGAGTTCCACCGGAAGCGCCCAGGTTGGCGAGAGGTCTTCTGGCCAGATTCTCTGAATCGTAGAAGTAGAGGACCGGACGGCAAAGGTCGAGAGCGCGCACCGGACGTTGAGTCGGCTCTCAAAATTCCGGATCTTCCCAGCCGGGAAGGCTGCGCGCCGGACGGTCGGCAAGGGGCGCGTGCGCGAGGTTGTCGCCGGGCGGATGCGGTCCGGCGTGATCGGCGTGGCCGCCCGGGGCCCGGCCGATCCACTCGGCTTCGTGGATCTCGCCCAGGTACTTGCCGTCGGTCGAGTAGGCGATCGTTCCCGCCAGAAAGCCGATGTATCGGCCCCGCTCGTCGTAGAGAGCGTCGTTGGAATACCAGCCGGCGAACTTGCCCGAGCGAACCTTCCAGACTGGCGTCATTCGAGCCTCGACCTTGAATCCAACCCCGCCGGCGCGAACCCTCCGAATCGTATCGCTCCCGCGCCGGGATGTCTACCAAACGAGGTCCTGACTTGTCACGCGGTCGTCTCGAATCGCCATCTCATCGCAGCACGGCCTTGTACGCGTGTATCGCATTCGTCCGCAGGAACTTCTCCAGCGACCGTGCTCCTTTCGCCTGGAAATAGGAATGCACGATGCGATACACCGTCGCGTACGGCGCCGCGCGCTCGCTGACGGGCCAGTTGCTCCCGTAGATCAAGCGGTCTCCCCCAAACACGTTCCATAGCGCGTCGAGAACCGGGCGGTAGAAATCGACGTCGTCAGGGGCGTCACGGTTGACCTTACGCGTCCCCTCGACCAGCGCCGACACCTTGCAAAAGACGCGCTCTCCCGCCGCGGCGGCGCGCATGCCGTTCAGCCAGCCCTCGGGCGGCTGCTTGCCGTCGATGGTCAAGTTGGCCGCGTGGTTCACCACAATCCGCAAATCGGGCACGGCACGTACCAGGCGAGCCACGTCTGCCGGCATTTCCGGTCCGCCGTTGACGTCCAACTCTCGGTCTTCCTTCGCCAGCAGGGCGATCCGCTCGAGCTGCGACGGGCGCTCCAACGCGGCCTTCAACTCGTCGTGGTTGATGCGAATCCCCCGGAACAAAGAGTCCTCCGCGAAGCGGCGCAGATGTGTGCTGAACTTCTCGTCGGCCGTATCGAGTCGACCTACGACTCCCATGATGAACGGCTCTTTCGCCGCCAGATCGAGCAGCCATTGGTGGTCTTCCAACCACGGGCTGGCCTCGATCACGATCGTCCCCGCCACCTGCTCGCCGCGCGTGAGCTTCTTGAACTCCTCGGGCAACGTCGGGCGATACAGAAGCGAGTCCTCCTTTGCCGGCCAGGGGACGCCTTGCGGCCGCGTCGGATCGTAGAAGTGCGTGTGCGCGTCGATGGCCGCGGGAAAATCCTCGGCCGTGTGGGCCGGAGGAATAAGCGGCGCGAGCCCGGCTGCCGCCAGCCCCGTCGCTACCGATTTCACGAATGTGCGGCGCTTCGTCTGCGGCCCTGGCGTGCCCATGATTGCCTCGTTGTGGGTCGGGAAAGGTTATTCGGGTTTCTGCGCCACGATCACGATCTGCCGCGCGAAATCGATGCCGATCAAGCGGAAGAGCCAGCCGAACAGCCAGCGCCGCGCCACCCGGCGCCAGACGGGATCATTGTAGATGCGCACGATCCCCGTCACGCGCAAACCGCTCGCTTCCAGCATGCCCCCCAGTTCATCGTAGCACAGCGGCGTGCGGTGCGAGGCGTCGCGCAGGTAGGCGGGCGGGTAGTAGGTGTTGGGCGTGCTGAGCGCGAGCCGGCCGCCCGGCCTGAGCAGCTCCGCGAGCCTCTCGAACCAGTCGGGCAGATCGTCGAAGGGGATGTGCTCGACCACCTCGAAAGAGAAGATGCAATCGAAGGCGCGATCGACCTCTTCCAGCGCGCGGTAATCGTGGTTGCCCTCCGGGTCGATGTCCATCGAGCGGTAAGCAACGCCGCGCCGTCTCTGCGTCAGCAACTCGCTCATCCGCCGGTCGCCCGCGCCGACTTCGAGCACTTCATGCTCGTCGCGCACGACGTCGAGCAGCACGTCGCGCACGCGCCGCTCGAGCGGCAAATCGAACACGCGTCCGAAGCGCGCTGCGATCGCGCGGCGAAAATTGTACTGCTGTGACCACGAATGCTTCTTGCACATTTGCGCGAAATGCGTACTATATCTGAGTTAATCGAATGTCGCTTCGACGTCGGCGAGCTTGATCGCGATTGAAAGCGCGAGCCATTCTTGCCGCACGACGCAGAGGCGATCAAGAGATGAGTGCAACCGATCGCTTGATCGTCGGCCGCAGCGGGCGTTTTGTTCGGCCCGCAAACGCCGGACGCGATCGAAAGATCGGAAGCGACGTTTCCGTGGCGACGAACCTGTCGAGCTTCCGCCCCAGCCCGGCAAGCGGCAAGGAAGTCGCCGTCACTCTCTTTAGGAGGACGTTCGGTGGCCAAGAAGAAAGCAGCCAAAAAGGCAGCTCCGAAGAAGAAGGCAGCCAAGAAGAAGACCGCGAAGAAGAAGTAGCGTGGTCCTTTGGCGCCGCAGAACTTGCGGTGCCGAAACTGCCGGCAAAGAAACGACGAGAAAGAAACGCCCGGTTGGATTGACCGGGCGTTTCTATTTTCCCTCCATCCGCTCGACGACTTGGCGAACGTCATCGGGGATCGGATGCGACGCCTGACGGTTGTAGTCGAACACCACGATCGTCGACGTCGCGTCGGCCACGAGCTGCTGTTGGTCGTTGCTGTAGATCCGGTGCTCCATCGTCAGGCTGCTGCGGCCCAGCCGCGTGACGCGGGCGCCGATCTGGACCTGGTCGGGGTAGGTGACCGGGCTGCGATAGTTGCAGGCGATCGCCGCCAGAATCGGGCCGATGCCTTCGCGACGCATCAAATCCGACAGGCCCAACTTATCGAGGTACTCGATGCGGGCCGATTCGCACCAGCGAAAGTAAACCGTGTTGTTCACGTGCCCGAAGGCGTCCTGGTCGCCCCACTGCACCGGAAGCCGGATGACAACCGGAAAACCGCGCAGGGGCTCGGCGACTTCGGTGGGATCCATGTTGAGGGTCTCGCGCTCGATGGTTCGATCGTGTTCGACTTCGCGCCGTCGCAGAGATCGCCGGCAACCGATCCTGGCTCGAGTCACTCGAGGACTGCAGTGTCGCAGCTATCAATTATACCAACAACTCGTTCACGACTTCGCCTTCGACGAGCGGCAGGGGGCGACCCAAAGCGTCGTGAACGATCAAGCGATGGTCGATGCCCAGGAGATGATACATGGTGGCGAGAAGATCTTTGGGGCTCACCGGGCGCTGGGCCACGTCGCCGCCGTGCTTGTCGGTAGCGCCCAGCACAAAGCCGCGTTTGACGCCCGCGCCGGCGACGACCGTCGAGTAGGCCCGCGACCAGTGATCGCGGCCGCCGCCGTTGGCCTTGCTGATCTGCGGCGTGCGACCGTGCTCGCTCGTGCAGACGACGAGTACATCGTCCAACAGGCCGCGCCGGTCGAGATCGACCATCAGGGCGTGCCAACCCTGATCGAAGCCGGGACATAACTCCTGCCGCATCCGCGGATAGTGGTTCCAGTGCGTGTCCCAGCCGCTGCCGGCCAGCCCGTATTCGTCCCAGAATAGGGTGACCACCCGTCCGCCCGCCTCGACCAACCGCCGGGCGGCGAGGCAGCCAAGACCGAAGAGCGTATCGCCATAAAGGTCGCGCGTCTCCGCCCCCTCCAGGCGCACGTCCAGCGCGGTGCGAAGCCGACTCGACTGCAGCAGGCCATACGTCATCTGGCGGTAGCGGTCCAGTTGCCGCCCGCCGGCCGTCTCGCTCAGGTGCGAGCGCATCTCGTCGAACTGTTCGACGAGGGAGCGGCGGCCGTTGAGACGATCGAGCGAGATGTCGCCCTCGAGGCTGGTGGCCGAAGGGACAACAAAATGGCTGTCCGGCGAAAGGCCGATATACGGATCGTTGTCGGTATAGGTCTGCTGGGCGAGCGTCTTGATGAGCGACCGCGTAGCCTGCCCGACGAAGTCGGTCCAGACCGGGTTATATTCGCCGCCGAGAAACGCCGCGTAGGGCCCCGCGCGCGGCACTTCGCCCACCCGCCGGCTGCTGAACTGCCAGGGCAAGGCGAGATTCGCGGGGATTTCGGTCGAGCGATTCCGGCCCGGAGTGTGCGTATCGACAAAATCGACGACCGAACCAAAGAAAGGCCAATGCCGCGGGTCGCGAGGGCTCAGTTCCATCGCCACGTCGATGGCGGGCACTCCCGTAAGAGCGAACGCCACACCGTGCAGCGGATAGGGATGGGTCATCGAGCGGATGACCGCGCAGCGGTCCATCACTTGTGCCGATTTGGGGAGCAACTCGCAAACGTCGAGTCCAGGTACGTTGGAAGGGATGTGCCCCAGTTCCCCCCGGATCTCGACCGGCGCGTTCGGCTTCGGGTCGAATGTCTCCAGTTGGCTCGGCGCGCCATAGAGATGGATGAGGATGACGCTTTTGGCCTTGCCGAACGCCTTTGGGTGGTCCGGCGCCGCCTCCGCCGACGCTTCCTGCAGGCTCAAGACATCGGGTAGAGTCAGCCCCGCCAGCCCCAGGCCGCCGATGCGCAGCCAGTCTCGCCGTGTAACGCCTCCGCAGAAACTCCGGCGAGAACCGAGGATACGGAGCATATCGCACCAGTCGTCGATCGTGTCATGTCGATGCCGGCTCAAACCGGCAGGCGCAAACCATCAGCGCACGTTGATATGTTAACGACTGCGGCGACTCAAGACCAGCGCGGGCTTTGGCGGCAACCGCCACCTATTCTTTGGCGGGCGCTTCTTCTTTCTGATCGCGCCGCTCGCGGAGGCGCACGGCCTTGCCGACGCGGTCGCGGAGGAAGTAGAGCTTGGCCCGACGCACGACGCCCGAGCGCTTCACTTCAATCTTGGCGATCTTCGGCGAGTGGAGCGGAAACTTTCGCTCCACACCCTCCCCCTGCACGATGCGGCGGACGACAAACATGTCGCGCGTTCCCGATCCGCTGCGGGCGATCACCACGCCGTTGAAAATCTGGATGCGTTCCTTTTCGCCTTCAAGAATTCGCGTGTGAACGTCGACGGTGTCGCCAATCTTGAAGTCGGGAATCTCGGTCTTAAGGTGGGGCTTCTCGACCTGGGCGAGAACTTGCTGACTCATGGCTAAAGGTCCTTTCTTGTCTTTCGTTTGTCTTATCTTATCCCCTCTCCCTTCGGGAGAGGGCTAGGGTGAGGGGAGTTTGCACTACCCATCGGCCTGCACCTGACGTAAACCGCCCTCACCCAAGGGGAGAGGGAGCTTTGCATCGTTAACCACCGCGCCTTTGTTGGGTACGGATCAAACTTTGTTCTTTACGCCAGCGGGCAATTTCGGGGTGATTTCCGCTTATGAGCACTTCGGGTACCTCGTGGCCGCGGAATTCGCGCGGCCGCGTGTACTGTGCTCCCTCTAGTAGCCGCTCCTCCCCCGAAAACGAGTCCTGCTTGTTGCTCCGTTCGTCTCCCAGCACGCCCGGCACCAGCCGGATCACCGCGTCGATCACCACCATGGCCGCCACTTCGCCGCCGTTGAGCACGAAGTCGCCAATCGAGATCTCGTCGGGATGAAGAATCGTCTTCACCCGCTCATCGAATCCCTCGTACCTGCCGCAAAGTAAAATCAGCCGCCGCTTGCCGGCCAATTCCTCGACCACCGCCTGATCAAGCCGCCGCCCTTGCGGCGAAAGCATGATCAGGTGCCCCGGCTGGGCCTCCATCGCCTGCACCGCTTCGACGCACTCGACCACCGGCTTGACCATGAGCACCATGCCCGGCCCACCGCCGTAAGGACGGTCGTCGACGTTTTTGTGTCTTCCCTCAGCCCAATCGCGGATGTTGTGCACCCGCACGTCGACCAGTCCGTGATCGATCGCCAGCTTCAACAGGCTCTGACCCAGGTAGCCCGGAAACATTTCCGGAAACAGCGTCAGGACGTCGAAGTGCATCGACACCACCGTGGCGGGCGTCGGCGACGGCTTCGCCGCGGCCCGCCCTACTCGTTTGTGCCCGGCGCCCCTATTCGCTCGCGGCGGCTGGCTCGCCGGCCGGTTCCGCCGCGGCTTCCGCAGGTTGCTCCGCGGCCGCCTCGCTCTTGAGCTGCGGCACATAAACGGGCTCCGGCGCCGGCGGCACCACCTTGGGCATCGCCAGCCGCTCGCGCGCCGCCTGCTGGGCCGTCAGCTTGATGCCTTGCGGGCCGTACTTCTTGATGAGCACCCTGACCTTGTCGCTGGGCTGAGCGCCGACGCTCAGCCAGTAGGTGAGGCGCTTTCCCTCGTCGTTGAACACGCACCGTGCGTCGGTGTCGGCGATCATCGGGTCGTACGTGCCGAGCTCTTCCAGCACCTTGCCGTCGCGCGGGCTGCGCGAGTCGGTCGCGCAGATGCGAAAGAACGGCCGGTGCTTTCGGCCCATCTTCTTCATGCGAATTTTGACTGCCAAGACATCTCCTTTGAGTTGGTAATGCGTTTCGGTTGGTTATCTTATCTAAGCCCCAAGACCCAAGGCCCGGTGGTCTTGGGTTTTGGTCTTAGGTCTTGTTCTGCTACCTTCCTCGATTCTTCTTTTGGTCGCGCATCCGTTTGCGGGCCTCTTTCTCTCGCTGCTTGCGCAGCTTGTTTCGCTCTTCGCTTGTGAGGCGTTTGCCGGTGCCGATTTTCTTCTTGGACAGCATGCCGCCCGGATCGAACACGCCCTGCTTCTGAAGCTGCTGCACTTCGCGCATCCGCTCGCGCATGCCCATTCCCGACATGCGCTTCATGACGTCGGCCATGCCGTCGAATTGCTTGACGAGCTGGGTGATTTCGGACGGATCGACCCCCGCCCCGGCCGCGATCCGCCGTCGCCGACTGGCGTCGATGGTGCGCGAAGGGTTGCGGCGCTCGTCGGGCGTCATCGAATCGATGATGCCGCGCAGCCGACGCATATCGCCCTCGGCGTCGACGTCGCCCATCATCTCCTTGAGCGCCCCCATGCCGGGGATGAGGCTCATGATCTTGTTGAGCGGGCCCAGCTTGGTCATCTGGGACATCATGCGGCGAAAATCGTCGAGCGTGAACTCGCCTTTGCGGAGCCGCTCTTCCTGCCGCGCCATCTCCTCCTGATCGAACTTCTCCTGGGCCTGCTCGACCAGCGAGACGATGTCGCCCATACCCAGAATGCGGCCCGCCATCCGCTCCGGGTGGAATTCTTCCAGATTGTCGAGGTGTTCGCCGACGCCGATGAACTTGATCGGCACGCCAGTCACGGACTTGACGCTCAGGGCCGCGCCGCCCCGCGCGTCGCCGTCGAGCTTGGTCATGATCACGCCGTCGAGTTCCAGCGCGTCGTTGAACGCCTTGGCGCTGTTGACGGCGTCCTGGCCGGTCATGGCGTCGACCACCAGGTAGACCTGCTCGGGGCTCACGCGGCGATCGATCCGCTTGAGCTGCTCCATCAATTCGTCGTCGATGTGCAATCGACCGGCCGTGTCGAGGATGACGACCTGCGCCTCGATCTGCCGGGCGTGCTTAACCGCATTCTGACACACGGCGACCGGGTCGGTGGCCCCGTCTTCGGCGTAGACCGGCAGTCCGAGTTGCTCGCCAATCACCTGAAGTTGGTGCACAGCGGCCGGGCGTTGCAAGTCGGCGGCCACCAGCAGAGGCTGGCGGCCCCGCTGCTTGATCATGCGACCCAATTTGCCGCAGGTGGTCGTCTTGCCAGAACCCTGCAAGCCGCAAAGCATGAGCACGGTCACGTCGCCCCGTAGGTGCAGCGAGTGGTCGACGGGACCCATCAGGTTCACGAGTTCCCGATGGACAATGCCGACCACCTGCTGCTCCGGCCGCAACGAGCGAAGGACCTGCTCGCCGACCGCCTGCTCGCTCACGCGGGCCATGAACTCTTTGACGACGTCAACGCTGACGTCGGCTTCCAGCAGCGCCTGGCGCACCAACTGCAGGCCATCGCGCATATTCGCCTCGGTCAGCCGGGCCTTGCCGGTGATCGAGCGAAAAGCGGAGTTCAGGTTCTGTTGAAGCGACTCAAACATCTCTGGTTGCGGTGGTACGTCGGGTCAGCGAAAGCCGTTCGCCGCCCAGGGGCGGTGGGGGCTGCTTGCACGCTAACCGAAAGCGGTCCAAGACGACGCGGTTTTTCGCAAGGGCGAAAACTCGTAGTATAGCAATCCGCAATAGGGTCGCAAACCGCAAACTGCAAAAGGCTTAAGGGCTCGTGGCGACGCGTTTGTCGCGGTCGGGACGCCAGGCATCAATGCTTGTCCCCCGCTTTATCGCTTTCGCTGGTGGTAGTTCGACGGCCCAGCCCCGTCAAATCAGCCGGCTTGAAATCAGCCGGCTTGCCGCCATCGAGAAGCCGGCCAAAGCGGGCTCAAAAGGAAGATTGATGTTGCTTCGCCACCGCCGGCCAAAGCTGGTGGCAGACAAACTAGCATCTCTTCCTTGAGACCAACTGGTATCGCCGCACCGCCTCCCTTGTATCCGAGACGGGCAACCTTATACTGGCCGGGAGGTATCCCTGGTCAAGCAGCGCCGCGGCTATCTTCCGGCTGCGGCGCTCTGGCGGGACAGCGAAGGACCGAACACGTTGGAAAGCTCACATCACAGCGCCCCGCCCGCTCCAGAGGCGACGGGCTTCTTCGGCCGCCACGAGTTCTTGTTGCGGCGGCTGCACTCGCTCAGCGGACTGGTGCCGGTCGGCGCCTACATGTGCATCCACCTGCTCACCAACGCCACGGTGCTGGGGGGACCACAGACGTTTCAAGAGAAGGTCGACACGATCCACAGCCTGGGGCCGGCGCTTCCGTTCGTGGAATGGACCTTCATCTTCATACCGATCATCTTCCACGCCGCATTGGGGGTCGTGCGGGCCGTCAACTGCGAGACCAACACGGGCGCGTACCGCTACGGCGGCAACATCCGCTACACGCTCCAGCGCGTGACGGCCTGGATCGCCCTGCTGTTCATCGGCTGGCACGTCTTCCACATGCACGGCTGGTTCCACAACAGCTTCTGGATGGACAACGTCGCCCATAAACTGGGGGGCGGCAAGTTCGACCCCGAACACGCCACCTCGACCGCGGCGATGGCCTTTCAGCCGATTCTGGTGAAGATCTTCTATGCGATCGGTGTCCTGGCGACCACGTATCACCTGGCCAATGGCATATGGACGTCGGGCATTACCTGGGGCATCTGGACCACGCCGGCGGCCCAGCGGCGGGCCGATTACGTGTGCGCGGCTTTTGGCGTTCTCCTGGCCTTCGTTGGCATGAGCGCCCTGTTCGGCATGAGCCGGGCCAACATTGTCGAAGCAAAGGCCGTCGAACAGGCCAGGATCGAGCAGCGCGAGGACTTGTCGAGGCGAGTTAAGGAGATTGAAGCGAAGGAGAGCGATGCCTCCCGTCCCGGCGAAGCGACGTCGCGCCTTTCTCCCTCTCCCTCCGGGAGAGGGCCGGGGTGAGGGCACGCCGCCGTGGAGCAGACGTCGAGCTAAGAGTTACAAGCGAGGCCTGATTTCAACCCCTCTCACGCTAACCCTCTCTCAGAGGGAGAGGGAACCTGACGCGAACCCTAAAATTTATATATGGCGAAACAGCGAACGTTGATTGTGGGGGGCGGCCTCGCCGGACTGGCGGCGGCGATGAAGCTGGCCGAACTGGGTGTCGACGTCGATTTGATGAGCCTGACGCCAGTCAAACGCTCGCACAGCGTCTGCGCCCAGGGGGGCATCAACACGGTCAACAGCACCACGCGCCAGCAGGGAGACAGCGAGTGGCTGCATTTTGACGACACGGTCTACGGCGGCGACTTCTTGCAGCACCAGCCGCCCGTGAAGGAGATGACCGAGTGGGGGCCGCGGATCATCGACCTGATGGACCGGCTGGGCGTGCCGTTTAACCGCACGTCGGAAGGCTTTCGCGATCACCGCCGCTTCGGCGGCACGCTTTTCAAGCGAACGGCGTTCGCCGGGGCGACCACCGGCCAGCAGTTGCTCTACGCGCTGGACGAGCAGGTTCGTCGCTGGGAAACCGAGGAGCGGATCGTCAAATACGAGTTCTGGGACTTTTTGGCGCCGATTTTGGACGACAACGGCGTGTGCCGCGGAGCCGTCGCCCAGGATCTGGTGACGATGGAGATTCGCGCCTTCCCGGCCGACGCCGTGCTCGTCGCCTCCGGCGGCTGTGGGTTGATCTACGGGCGGTCGACGATGTCGATGGTCTGCACCGGCAGCGCCGCGGCCCGCTGCTTTCGGGCCGGGGCCAAGTACGGCAATCCGGAGTTCATTCAGGTCCATCCCACGGCCGTTCCCGGAGCCGACAAGCTGCGGCTGATGAGCGAAAGCGCCCGCGGCGAAGGAGGGCGTGTTTGGGTCCCCCGCCGACCGCAAGACTCCCGCGACCCACGGCAGATCCCGGAGGCCGAACGCTACTACTTCCTGGAAGAGCGGTATCCCAAGTACGGCAACCTGGTGCCGCGAGACATCGCCACGCGAGAGATCTTCAACGTCTGCACCGTGGAAGGCCTGAGTGTCGAGAAGGACCGGATGTGCGTCTACCTCGACCTGACGCACCTGCCGCGAGAGCTGCTCGACCGCAAGCTGGAAGGGATTTTGGAGATCTACGAGAAATTCCAGGGGGTCGATCCTCGTGACGTGCCGATGAAGATCTTTCCGGCCGTCCATTACTCGATGGGCGGCCTGTGGGTCGACTACGAACGGACGGCGGCTGGCGGCCTCAAGGCTGGTTCGCCGAAGAACCAAGTGACCAGCATCCCCGGACTATATGCCCTGGGCGAGTGCGATTACCAGTATCACGGCGCCAACCGCCTGGGGGCCAACTCGCTGTTGAGTTGCATCTTCAGCGGGTTTGTGATCGCCCCGGGCGTGCAGAACCTTCTGAAATCGTTGTCCGGCAAATCGGCTGCCGATCAGCCGTCGAGTCTCTATGAAACTGCGCGGGCCCGCGAGCAGCGCGAGCACGACCGACTCTTGAAGCGGAGTAGCGGGGGCGAGAACCCCTATCTGCTGCACCAGGAGTTGGGTCAGATCATGACCAAGGCATCCACGGTGGTGCGGCACAACAACGTTTTGCGTGAAGCTTACGGCCAGGTAAGCGAATTGGCCGTGAAAGCGGAGCGCTGTTCGCTGTCGGACACGGGCACCTGGACCAACCAGAACGTCGTCTTCACCAAGGCCCTGCGAGACATGTTCCCGCTGGCCAAGGCCATCTTGAAGGGCGCCTTGCAGCGCGACGAATGCCGTGGGGCGCACTACAAGCCCGAGTTTGCCTTGCCCGGCCTGACCGCCACCTCTCCGGCCGAGCATCGCCGTGAAGCGGAAATCTGGTGCGATCGGTTCGAAGCCAATACCAAGAAGTGGTTGAAGTCGACGATCGCCACGCTCAAGGACGGCGAGCCAGAGCTAACTTACGAAGACGTCGACACCTCGTTGATTCCCCCGCGGCCGCGCCTCTACGGGCTGGTCGGAGCCGAGATGATTGAAGAAGTCTGGAAGCAGCGGCAAGCAGGAAAATCCCAGCCGGCTTCGGACGGCAACGGGGTGACGGCAAAGCCTGCCGTCGCCGCCGCAGCCTCGTAAGACATGTAGCGAATCGTTCGTGGGCGATGCCCACCCTACCCATCGAGTCCCTAGCGACCAACGCATACGTTGATGGACCACGCAAGCAGCACTTCCGCAAGCCACGCCTCGCACGAGCACAACGGCCACGCTTCCCCAACGACGTTCACCGTCCGCGTCTTGCGGCAAGACGCTCCCGGCGAGCCGAGCTATTGGGAACGCCACGCGGTGGTGCGCGAGAACGACATGAACGTGATCAGCGTGCTGCAGCGGATTGCCGCCCAGGCTCGCACCTCGGACGGCAAACCGGTTTCGCCGGTCGCTTGGGACTGCAACTGCCTGGAAGAGGTTTGCGGCGCTTGCACGATGCTTGTCAACGGCCGAGTGCGGCAAGCGTGTACGGCACTCGTCGATCGGTTGTTGGAAGACCAGCCGGGCGAGATCGAGTTGCGACCCGTCACCAAATTCCCCGTGATTCGTGACCTGATGGTCGACCGCTCGCGCCTCTTCCGTGCGTTGCAGAAGATCAAGGCCTGGATTCCCGTCGACGGCTACCACGACATGGGTCCGGGCCCGCGGCAATCGCCCGATTCGCAGGAGCAGGCGTATCCTCTCAGCCAGTGCATGAGCTGCGGCTGCTGTCTGGAAGCGTGCCCGCAGTATCTGAAGGTCGAACTGGAGCGCGCCGAAGGCGAGACCGACGAGCAGTTTGCAAGTCGTCGGCAGGCGGAGTACGACCGGCACTTCGTGGGTGCCCATGCCATCAGCCAGGTGATGCTCTTCAACACGCACCCGACCGGCGCCTTGAACGCCGGCGAGCGATTGGATGCCCTGACGGCCGAAGGGGGCCTGCAAGTCTGCGGCAACGCCCAGAACTGCGTGGCCGTCTGCCCAAAAGAGATCCCCCTCACCACCTCGATCGCGCGGGCCGGCCGCGCCACCACGCTGCACAGCATCAAACGCTGGTTCGATCGCTAAAGCAGCCCCGGCGACGACGCTCCGTGGCGGAGTGGCTTTGTTTCCGCTCGCTCCATGAGCGGATCTTGGTGGACTAGCCAACGGCGTCTTTGTCGAAGAGACGTCAGAACGGTTCGTTGGCCGTTGCGTCATTCCACCCGCCCTCCCCCGGCCTCTCTCCGAAGGGAGAGGGAGAGCAACGGGCGCCAATCAGATAAAATCGCGCTCATCAAAACCTAGCGATTTCCGCATCGCCCCCGCATGGAGGGTGTCTAGATTCGCGGCTCCTGCGGGAACGGCTCCCGCGCTGCGACTGTGTCTCTCACCTCCTTGCGAGATCGAAACGATGCGAACTCCCTTCTGGCCCCGTCGGCACTCCAAGAAGAACCTCTCTTCCCAGATCGGACGAAGCAAGAAGTCTCTGCAACGGTCGAAGATCGAGGTTGGCCCGGAGCGACTCGAAGATCGCTGGGTGTTGGCGGCCTTCACGGCGGGGAACATCGCCGTGTTGGATCTGGCGGGCACTTCTAACAACACCACGGGTTCGATCCTGGAAGTGAGCCCATCCGCGGCCAACCAGGCCCCGGTGCAAACGATCGCCATCCCGGCGACGGGAACGAATGCGATCCGCTTCAGCGACTCAGGAACGAGCAGCTTCTTGTCCGATTCGAATGACCGGACGCTGCTGACGTTCGCCGCCTACAACACGACGGATACGACCGACGGCGATCTCGCGACCGTCACGGCTCTCGACCCGGCCAGCGACCGCGCGGTCGGGACGTTGGACGGAGGCGGCAATTTCACGCTGCAAACCATGTACACGGGAACGTCGGGCAATCAGGCCCGCTCGGCCACGAGCCTCGATGACTCGAACTTTTTCATCACCGACAAGGGCGGCCTTTACACAAACGGAGCGACCGGCGGCAGTCTCACCACGAATATTCTCGACGCCCGAAGTTTTGGGGGCACGGTTTATGTCAGCTCCACCAAGGCCTCGGTCGGCGTCTCGACCGTGTTGAGCCCCACGGCCAGCAGCCTCAGCGGATTGCCCGGCTTGTCGGCAGATGGAAACATTCAGGACTTTTACCTGATCCAGTCCGGGCAGCACGGCTCAAGCTATGACATGTTGTACACCTTGGATCAGGGCAAGTCCGCGGCCACGATCAACAAGTTCTCGCTCGTGAACGGAAGCTGGACCGCCAACGGCAGCTTCTCCCTGGCGGGAAACGCCACGGCGATGATCGCCGCCAACAACGGAAGCGGCGGCGCTTACTTGTACGTCGTCACCACGGCCCAGGCGGCCGACAACAGCGTTCTGCGACTTACGGACGCGGCCGGCTATAACGCGACGGTTTCGATCAATACCTCAAATAACGTGACGTTATATACGGCGAGCGGCAGCGATACGCTCAAGGGTCTGGATTTCGTCCCGATTGCCGCCGGCGCGCCCACCGTCTCCAGTCCGACCAAGTCTGCCGTCGGCATCAACTCAGCCACCTTGGGCGGTACGGTCACCACCACGGGCGGCGAGGCCATCACGCAGCGCGGCATCGTTTATTCGCTCACTTCCGTGAACAGCAATCCGACTATCGGCGGCACCGGAGTGACCGTCGTGCCCGCCAGCGGAACTTCGACCGGAGCATTCACGGTTGATGTCAGCAGCTTGCAGGAAACTGCCGGCTATTCCTACGCAGCTTACGCCACCAACAGCGTGGGCACGGGCTACAGCAGCGTCGATACATTCTCCACGCTTAGTGTAAATCCGCCCTCGGTCGATGCGCCCACGTCGGGCTCGATCACGGCCTCAAGCGCGACGCTGGGAGCCACCGTCGAGAGCAATGGTGGCGCGACGATTACCAAAACCGGTGTTGTCTACGCCCTGACCTCGGCCAACGGCAATCCGCAGATCGGCGGCACCGGCGTGACGGAAGTCGACACCGCCAGCCCCGTCAACAGCGGTGCGTTCACGGTCCCCGCCGGCGGCTTGTCGCCCGGCGCGAGCTACACCTTCGAGGCCTTTGCGACGAATAGCGCGGGCACCACCTACACCACGGCGACCGGCTTCACGACCTTGGCCCCTCCCACCGTCAGCTCGCCGACCTTCGCGGCCGTCACGGGCAGTTCGGCAACGCTGGGCGCCAACGTCGCGTCGGATGGCGGCTCAACCATCACTAAGCGCGGCGTGGTGTATGCTCTGACCTCGGCTAACAGCAATCCCCAAATCGGTGGCAACGGCGTGACGGAGGTCGATGCCACGGGTACGACAGGCGTCTTCACCCTACCGGTTACCGGGCTCGCGGGGGGAACAAGCTACACGTTCGAAGCGTTCGCCACGAACGGGATTGGCACGACGTATACGGCGGCCACCAGTTTCAGCACGGCGGCGGCGAATGTGATTGCGGCGTGGACGTTCCCGACGACCGCCGGAGCGCCCGACAACAGCCCGGTGCCCACCTTTGGCAGCGGCACCGCGGCCACCCTCGGGATGACGAACAATCTGACCAACCTGAACGGGACTGGCAACACGGCGAGCGACGACGTGCTCAGTACGTCCGGCACCGCGGACCCGAACTTCACCGAGAACCTATGGCGTATTCGCGGCACTCCGAACAACGGCTGGGCTCAATCCGCGCCGCAGTACTCGCAAGGCATCGAGCTCGACACGAGCACGGTCGGCTACAGCAACATCGTCTTCGCCTTCGACTGGTACTCGACCACCCAGGGAATCCGCGACCTGCAAGTGCAGTACAACACCGGGAGCGGCTGGGTGAACTATCAAGGGCCGAGCTCGGCTGGCACGTTCATCGCCACCTCGAACGACTATTACAACGCCGGCCTCAGCCCCGTGAATCCGACGATCTATGTCAATCTCAGCGGCATCGCCGCGGCCAATAACAATCCGGACCTCGGCGTTCGTCTGGTGTCGGCCTACGACTCGACGGGCACGCTGGGAGACGAATACGCCAGCGCCACCAGCACGCCGGCCGACGTCGTGGCTTACAACAACAGCTCCGGCAACTGGCGTTTCGGCAACCTGACCTTCTACGGCAACAGCACGACGACCACGACCACGCTGGCCGCCGACCCGCCGATTGGGCAAAGCCCCGGCCAGGACGTCACGTTCACGGCGACGGTGACGCCGGCTAGTGGCAGCCAGTACCCCAGCGGCACCGTTGCTTTCTATGACGGCAGCACACAGCTCGGCACCACGCAGACCGTGACGCAGGTCGGCTCGTCGAACGTGGGCACGGCGAGCATTACGCTTAGTACCCTCTCGCCCGGCGTTCACGGCGACATCACGGCGCAATATACGCCGGCCGCGGGCAACGGCTTGATCGCCAGCGGTTCCAGCATGAACCTGGTCGTCGGCGACCCGACCGACAACCCGATCTCGTACGTGATCAACGCCCCACAGGCCACGGGCGTCGATGTGAGCCCGGTGGTCGGCCAACCGTTCACTGGCGTGGTGGCGACCTTTTCGGACGGCACGAACACCAATCCGGCCGGTTTCACGGCCTCGATCACCTGGGCCAACGGCCAGACGAGCCCTGGCACCGTTACGTTCGCCGGAAGCAAAGACGAAACGAACATCAACGGGCAGACGGTCACCGTCAGCTTGTTCACCGTGACCGGGACGCATACGTACACGGCGGCCGGCACCTACCCGCTGGGCGTCACGATCATCGACCCGAACAACAACTCGACCACAGTCTCGCCGACGGCTCGCGTCGCCTATGCCCCGCTGCACGTGACGGCCGGGCCGGCGGTCAACGCGGTCGCGGGCTCCCCCATCAGCAACCAGACGGTCGCCACGTTCACCGATCCCGGGCTGGTGGCCAATCTGGCGGCCCTGAACATCACCGATCCGACGACTCAGTTTTCGGCCACGGTCGACTGGGGCGACGGGACCTCGGCCTCTGCGGGCACGATCACCTACAACTCCGGTACGCAAGTTTTCAGCGTCGTCGGTTCGCACACCTACGCAAAGACTGGCCCATATAGCGTTACCGTCAAGGTAACTCCCTTGACGGTCGCAGTAGAGCGCGTCGATTCCAGCGATCCCACCAACCTCAATGTTGTGGGAGACGAGAACAGCAACGGCCTGACCGACGCCCCCTCGCCCGATTTTATCGACCAATACGTGATCGGACCGACCCACACCGGCTCGTTCGCCAGCGGCCAGTCCAGTCTCTACACCACGAGCCTGCCGACCGTCGCGGCCGCGGGCGGAAACGAAGCGCTCACCAACAGCAGTTATTCGGTTTCTGAAGGGGAATTGACCCTGTCGACCAATGGCCAGTATTTGGTTCTGGCGGGCTACAACGACACGGTCAGCTTGTGGGCGCCCCAACAAACCTTCTCCAACGCCTCGGTCATCAACCGCGTGATCGGCGCGGTGGACGGCCAGAGCAACATCAATACCACGACCGACCTCACGGACGCCTATAGCGGCGATAACTTCCGGGGCGTGGTCAGCACCGACGGAACGCAGTTCTGGACGTCGGGCCACGCTGGCGACAGCAGCGACTTTGTCCACTACGCGGAACTCGGCGCGAGCACGTCGACCACCCTTACCGGGCCGGACGGTGCCAGCGACATCAACACGGTCGAAATCTTCAACGGGCAGTTGTACGAAGGAGTCCGCAAGGTGGATACCGGCGCGCCGGCAGGCATCTACCAGATCGGCGCCGGCCTGCCGACGACGGCCGGTCAGCCTCAGAACCTCTTTATCCAGGTGCCACAGAGCAACCCGCTGGACGTCTCCGCCAGTGATAAGCCGATGGCCCCCTTCGGCTTTTGGATGACCGATTTGCCCAACAATCCCGACAGCATCAACGGCGTCAACGTGGCCTACGTGGCCGACGCCGAGATGGGTATCGCCCGCTACGATTACACCGCGTCGGGCTGGCACTTCAGCTACTACATCGACGCCACCGGATCGTTCCTCGACAGCGCTTACACCATCGATAGCCAGGGCAACATCACGCCCACGAACAGCTTCGCCCCGAGCAACCCGGCCGCCAGCGCAGATTCATCGAAGGCGGGCGGCGTTAGAGAGTTGACGGGCCGCGTCGTCAACGGCCTGGTACAGATCTTCGCCGTGACCGGCTTCGGCGTCGGTGCTCAGCCCGATCCGGGCGGAAGTCTGATCGAAGTCACCGATCCGGCGGCACTCACGGTCCCCGGCAACGGGCTCAATATGACCGACAGCGTCGTCACACTGGCGACCGAGCCGACCACCGATCCATCGGAGCTTACGGGCATCGCGTTCTCCCCGGCCGCCATTGTGACGAGCTCGGCTCAGGTCAATCCGGCCAGCCCGACGATCACCACGACCCCCAGCCCGAACATCACGCTCGGGACCGCGGCCCCCACGCTCAGCGACTCGGCCGTGCTCGCCGACGGATTTAACGAAACCGGGAACCTGGTCTTCACGCTCACCGGACCCGGCGGCTTCTCCTACACGCAGACGGTTCCGGTGAGCGGCAACGGCACCTACACCGCCAGCGACATCCTCCCCACCACGGGAACGGTCGCCGGCACCTATACCTGGCACGTCAGCTACGCCGGCGACGCCAACAACAACAGCGCAACCGACAACCAGGCCGTCGGTCAACTCGGCGATGTCTTCTACATCGATATGGAGAACCACAACCTGACGCAGCCGACCAGCGTCACCTCGCCGCAGCCGCTGATGGGCAATCCCGCCGCCCCCTATCTCAACAGCCTGATGACCCCGGGCAATCCCAACGCGGCCCAATCTTCGTGGGCCAGCAATTACTACAACGCCCTGTACAATAACCCGGCGGTCAGCATCCACCCGTCCGAGCCCAACTACATCTGGCAAGAAGCCGGTCTCAACGGGCCGCTCAACGACAACGATCCATACCCCAACAACATCGTCAACGCGCCCAACCTGAGCGCCTTGCTGCAGGCCGCCGGCATCCTTTGGAAGTCCTACCAGGAAGACATCGACCTGATGGCCACGAGCGGGACGGTCAATCAGCCGGGCAGCAATGCCCTGACCGGCACCGTCGCCGACCCAAGCCAGTGGACCGTCCCACTCAAGAGCTTCAGCGGCACTTCGGCGGCCTACACGAACGCCTACAACGGCAGCAACCAATACAACTTCGCGGTCAAGCACGACGGGCAGATCTTCTTTACGGCGACCAACGGCAGCACCACGACGCCCAATTTTTCTCCCTCGAACCCCGAAGCCCAGTACTATGCGCCGTTGCAGCAGTTGCAAACCGATCTGAACAGCAACACGGTCGCTCGGTACAACCTGATTACCCCCGACCAATACAACGACATGCATTCGTCGTTGAACACGAACTTTACCTACAACGGGGTCACCTACACCCACAACACCGACCAAGAGTCGATCGCCATGGGTGACAACTTCTTGTCGCAGATCATCCCGATGATCGAGGCTTCCCAGGCCTACAAGAACAACGGGGCGATCGTGATCTGGTTCGACGAGACCGAAGGCGGAAACACGACTCAATTCACGGTTCCCGAGATCATCCTCTCGCCGCTGGCCAAGGGGAACGCCTACAACAGCACGCAGATTTACACTCATTCGTCCGACCTGAAGACGATGCAGGAGTTGTTTGGCGTATCGGCTCCGGGTGGAGGCTTCTTGGGCGATGCCAACACGCCGGGGACGAACGATCTGGCGGACATGTTCAAGCCGGAGCAGACGGTGGTCAGTCCGGCCAACCCGACGGTCACGAGCACGGCCAGCCAAGCGGCCACGCTGGGCACCACGGCCCCCACGCTCAGCGACTCTGCGGTGCTGGCCGGGGGATACTTCGAGACGGGCAACCTGGTCTTCACCCTGACGGGGCCAAACGGCTTCACCTACACGCAGACGGTTCCGGTCAGCGGCAACGGCACCTACACCGCCAGCGACACGCTCCCCACGACCGGCACGGTGGCGGGAACCTACACCTGGCACGTCAGCTACGCCGGCGATTCCAACAACAGTAGCGTGGTCGACCAAGGAGGCACGGCCGAGCAGACGATCGTCAGCCCGGCCACTCCGACGCCCAGCGCCAACGCAGGTGCTCCCGTCGTGCTCGGCACGGACACGCCGTTGACGGCTTCGGCCACGCTCGCTGGCGGCTACTTTGAAACGGGCACGATCACCTTCACGCTGTACAACCCCAGTAACGTGAGCGTGTATACCGACACCGTCACCGTGGCGGGCAATGGCAGCTACAACACCAGCGGCGGAACGGCCACGGGCAGCGCTGTACCCACGTCGGCAGGCACCTACCAGTGGGTCGTCAGCTATAGCGGCGATGCGAACAACACGGCCGCGGGCACCGCCAAGGGAGCCGCCCCGGAAATGGCCGTCGGACCGGGCGTGACGGTCATCGGCAATTCGCTTTATCTGGTCGGCGGGAATAGCACGAACGACAGCCTGGATATCGATCCTTCGGGCAAGAGCAACACGGGAAGCACCGGGCTAAGAGCGGAGGGAAGGCTCGCCGGCAAGAACGTCAACGCCACTTTCAGCCAGACGTTCGCAACCATTTACTTCGTCGGCTTTGGAGGCAACGAAGAGATCAACGTGGCCCCGTCCATGCCCATTGCCGCGGTGGTCCGGGCCGGCAACGGTAATGATCAGGTCCAACTCGGCGGCGGCACCAATACGGTGACCCTGGGCAACGGCAACGACCAGGTGATCGTTGCTGACGGGAAGAATCAGATCCAACTCGGCAACGGTAACGACTTGGTTTTGGCCGGCGACGGCAACAACCTGATTGTGGCCGGCAACGGCAACGATCAGGCGGTGGTCGGCAATGGAAACAATCAGATCCACTTGGGCAACGGCAATGACTTGGTCCTGGCGGGCAACGGCAACAACGTGATTGTCGAGGGCAACGGCAACGACGTGATCCTGGCCGGCAATGGCGACAATCTGATCGTGGGCGGCCTTGGGCATCACGCGATCCTGGTCGGCAACGGGAACAACATCCTCATTGACGGCAGCGTCCAACTGACCGACGACGTGCTCGAGCAGGTGCTCGGCGACTGGGTGGCCAACGACATCACGGACGTCGCGAACCTCCTCACCCCAGCCATCACCTTCAATCGCAGCAATGCCGACACGCTGCTCGCCGGCAAGGGGCTCGACTGGTTCTGGGCGACCTACGCCAAAGACTTCACCAATCGCAAGCCGACGGACTTGCTCAATTAACCGAGGCTCTCCTGAAATCGATTCGATTTGAACCGTAAGGCTTCGGCCGGGTCACGTTTCTCTGCCAAGAAGAAACGGACGGCACGGCCCCGAGCGGCGCTAAGCGTGGTGAATCGCCGATGCTAGCTCTTGAAGGAGCTTTTCGACATCCTCGGCGGTGTTGTAGCCGTGCAGGGCGACCCGCAAGCGGCCGGCGTGGCTCATCACGTGTACCTGGCGGGCCCTCAGATGCTGGTGGATCGCCTCGGCCTTCGGATGCCGGAAGGCGAGAATCCCGGCCAGATGCTCCGGCTCGGGCGGCGTCAGCAATTCGACCGGCAGCTTCCTGAGCCCGTCCAGACAGGCCAGCACCAGCGGCCGCGCCCGGCGATCGATCGCCGGCACGCCGATCTGGCGAAGATAATCGAGCGACGCTCGAATGGCGTACACGGCGGGAAAGTTGGGCATGCCGACCGTGAAGCTCGCCGCCCCCGGCCGGCTGATGGCCCGTTCAAAACGGGCCGGGCCAAAGGCGTCTTCGAGATTGAACCATCCACCCGCGGGAACGGTCCACTCCGCGGCCCGGGCGTTTGGAACGCCCACCAGGCCTCCGCCGTGCGAGGCGAGAATCCACTTGTGCGTGCTGCTGACGATCAGATCGGCGCCGGTAAGGTCCAGCGGCACCCGGCCGAGGGCCTGCGTGACGTCGACGGCCAGCAGCGCCGACGAGTGCCGCCGAACCGCGGCCACGACTTCCGCCAGATCGAGCATGAAGCCGTTGAAGAAGCTGACCAACGAGACGGTGACGAGCCTGGTCGTTGGCCCCAGCAACGGCGCCAGATCTTCGACACGCAGGGCTCCTTGGCGGTGCCGCCAGACGCGCACCGTCGCGGGGCATGTGGCCTGGAGCCAGGGGGTGGCGCCCGCCGGAAAGTCGAGATCGTTGATGACGATCTCCTCTCCTTCGCGCGGCCGCAGGGCCAGCGCCGCCAGGTTGAACGCCTCCGATGAGTTGGAGCAGATCGACACCTCCGCCGCCGACAAGCCGAACGCCTCGCCGACAAGTTCGCGGGCCGCGTTCCACTGATCGAAGTGGGCCTCGCGACCGTCCATTCCCTTCGCCTTGTCGCGAAAATACTCTTGAAGGGCTTCGCTGACTGCCTGCGGCGGTATGCCTTCCGCGGCGGTGTTCAAATAAGTTACGCCCGTGAGCGAGGGAAAATCGCGGCGGCGTTCTTCTGGGGTGAGCATGACGAAGCTCCGCTTGTTTGGCCGGGTGTTGCTTGCAGCGCGTCGGCGTTGCCTCATACTACAGCACTACCGCGCTTTCGATCGAGGAGGGTGGCCTTGGTAGGCCGTCATTTTTGCGATGCCACGGCCTCGGAGGGCCCTCCCGACGTGACGACACGATGACTCCGATATGAAAGAACCCATCTGGACACTGGCTCGATGCACTGTTTTGTTAAGCTCGGCCTGCATCCTGCTGAGCGAGCATGCGGCTGCGTTCGAAACGCTTCAACTTGAGGTTCGCGAGGCCGCCGGCATCCGACGATTCGGGTATCCGATCGCTCTCGCCCTGCCGGAGGAGACTTCGGCCTCTGCCGATACGCATTTCCGCTTGCGCGACGGCGGCAAGCTCGTGCCGGCGCAATTCCGACAGGGGCACACCAACGGCGGCGCGAGCATCTGGTGGCTCGACTTCAACATCAGCCTCTTGCCCCATGAAGTCCGATTCTTGACGCTTGACTTCGGGCCCGATATTGCGGCGGCTGCCGAACCGCAAGGTCTTGAGCTTAAGCGGCTGCCCGACGGTTTTGAGATTCGCAACGGCACCGAGCTTACGTGGATTTTGGGCGACAGTTTGCGTCCCTTGCTCAAGTCGGTCGACGCTGGCGGCCTGCAGCATGTTCGCCCTCAAGGCTTGGGCCTCAGCGTGGAAGCCCCCAACGGCGTCCATCACGACCTGGGTGAAGAAACGGTTGCCTCTCGCGTCGTCCGTTCCGGGCCCTTGGCGATTGCGATTCGGTATGAGCTTGCGCCAAAGGCCGGACCATTGGCCGGCGCGACGTCGACGATCGACCTCACCTTTCCGGTCTCGAAAAGCTGGGTGCAGGTCGACTGGCAGATCGACGATCCTCATGGCAAGGTGCGATCGGCCCGCGCCAAGGTCGCTCAGAATCTCAACGCGCCGACCGACAAGGAGCCGACGCTGATCGATTTCGGCGCATCGTCGCTGGTTTACTTGTCACTCGCACCTGGCACCCTGGGAAAATTGCGGGCGTCGCAGGGCAATTCCAACGCGGCGCCCCCACGGTCTTGGGAAGTTCTTCGCGGTCCGGCAAATGCCCCTGAGCCTTTCGTCGTTGAGCCTTCGGGTGCCGAAGGCGGCAGCGCAGAGGGGTGGGCGCATGTCATGGATCGAAGTCGCTGTCTCGCCCTGGCGATCGGCGCATTCGGCGAAGAGGGGGAGGATTCGATCGAGGTCGCCGCGGCCGGAGACGTGAACATCGCGCGCAAATTCAAAACCGACGGAGCCAGCCCTCCCACCAAGAGGAGCTTGCAGTTCTGGCTGCACTTTGTCGGCTTTCCGCCCCACGTGACCGCGGCGACGAGTCCCCAGTCGATGTTGTCGCCTTTGGTTGTGCGCATCAACAAACCCTGAATCGACCGGCACCCGGTGTAGATGCTCCGACAAAGCTCGGATCTGGCTTGTCAAAGTCGGTTGGTTAGAATCAGGGCCGGACCTCCCAGAACCGCTTTCGACCAGGAGAAACTCATGCGGACGTTTCGTCTTTTCTTCCTCGTTCCTGTACTTCTCGTGTTCTTGAGCGCGGTCGTCGCTGGCGAGGCCTCTGCACAAGAGGCGGCGAAACGGCCGGCGCTACCCGCCGGGTTCGTCGCCGAGTATGACGTGAAGTACGTGCCGGATGGCGACGAAGCTCAGTCGCTCGACGTGTACTTTCCGGAGAGCAAGACGGACAAGCGACTCCCCCTGTTGATCTGGATTCACGGCGGAGGCTGGGCCGCCGGCAGCAAGGCGCAACCGCCCTTTTTGAATCAACTGGAGCGTGGGTACGTCGTCGCCAGCATTGAATATCGGTTCAGCCAGAAGGCCAAGTTCCCCGCCCAGATTCAGGATTGCCAGGCCGCGATCCGCTGGCTGCGGGCCAACGCCGAGAAGTACGGCATCGATCCCGACCGGGTCGGCGTGGGCGGAGGTTCGGCTGGCGGTCATCTCGCGGCGCTCGTCGGCACAAGCGGCGGCCAGGGGGTGTTTCCCGTGATCGGCGGCAATGACGATCAGTCCGACCGCGTCCAGGCCGTCTGCGATATCTTCGGCCCTACGAACTTCTGGACGGTCATCGCCCAGGCCGACGAAGACAAGAACGTCAAGAACATCTTCAAATGGAATGAAGGCGACCCTTATTCCGGCCTGATCGGCGGCAAACTGGGCGAAGACAAGGAAAAGTGCGACGCCGTCAGTCCGGTGCGTTACGTCACCCAAGACGACCCGCCCTTCCTGATCCTGCACGGCGACCGCGACGCGCTGGTTCCCTATGCTCAGAGTGTTGAGCTGAGAGACCTTTTGGCCGAGGCGGGCGTCGAAGTCACGCT
Source organism: Pirellulales bacterium (assembly GCA_035550375.1). Taxonomy (GTDB): domain Bacteria; phylum Planctomycetota; class Planctomycetia; order Pirellulales; family JAICIG01; genus DASSFG01. Next base: position 125,996 of record DASZPH010000066.1, read on the forward strand.
TCAGCGGCTGCCCGGCGCCGGCCACGGCGGTCCGGCCTTCGGGCTTCCGGCCGTCGGCCGACTGACGGCTGCCTTCTTCGACAAACACCTGAAGGCGGTCGACGCGAAGATTGAACCCCTGCCGGAAAGCGAGGTCACGGTCAAACCCACCGAGACACCGGCGGCGAAATGACCCCCGCCAGCGAGCTCGGCGTTCTTACTGTACTGCTGACGATCGTTGGTAGTACGAAAAGTAGATTGCCGTGCCTGGGCAATCATTCGTTTTTTGCGTTTATCGCAGCCTGTCCGTTTGCCGGGATCCAGGTGACGTCAAAGGCGGGCCGTTTTTGCTGAAGCTGACGGACTCCTGCCTCCGTGACCTCTGCATCGTAAATCAGGACGGTGCCGCTGCCTTGAAGTGATTCCAGGTGACGCAAATCGGCGTCAGTGAGTGGACCTTCTATTTCCAGGTAGCTGAGGTTCGAAATCTGCGACAAATGAAAACCCTTAGCGGCGTCTAACGGTCCGCAGATTTGAATCATGACGGAGGCTTCGAGCATGTCGAGCCAGAAATGGTCGTGCCGGTCTGTGTACGGAGAAAGAAACATCCCTCGGTCGGCGTAACTCACTCCGCCGCCCGCGTCGACTAGGGCGTTGATTGCCCGCTCGCGCTTTCGTGCTCGTTCAGCCCGCCAGCCCAGCCAAACGCAACTGGCTGTCAGCACGATCAAGAAGCCCCGCAACGAAATCTGCAACCAGCGGGGTGGCATAGGATCGGTCCTTCGATCAAAGCGTGGGCCGGTGCGCGTCAAAAAGACAAACAACGTGCGACGAACGCGGGGACCGGCCTGTGCCTAGGTTAAAGCCTATCGAAGAACCGGCGGGCAGGGGAGGCACCCACGCCGCCAAGCCGGCTCTCGGACCGGCGCCAAACGCGAGTCCTTAGGCACCAGTCAGGTGGCTTGGATGGGGTCTGATCAGCAATTATCTCTTTTGCTGCTAAAGAGCTAAAGAGGCTTTTCCTTTGACTTTGCGCTCAGGCCGCGGTATCCTGATTCCGTTCGGGGCTATCGGTGGCGGTTGGTCCGCTCGCCCCTCCTTCGCGCAGATAGTCTGTCGCGCCGATGAAGCACGAGATTCGCGCTCTTGGTTTGGCCATCGCGGCCCTGCTCCTGCAAGGCGGGCTGGCGGGCGAGCGTGCGCTGGCGACCTGCGGCGATTACGTGCTGACAGGCGCGCACGGCATCGACGCCCCGGCAGGAGCGATGTTGGCCTACACCGACGAAATCGCTCGCCACGTCGCTGATCGGGCCGACCCGACCAACCGGCCGTGCCGGGGACCGAATTGTTCGCGCCGCTCCGCCCCGCCGGGCGTACCGCCGACAACCCTTCCCTCGCATTCTCACGACTGGATTCTGCCGCCAGTGGCTCTCTGCGAGTTCTCGCCAGAACCGGTCGACGCAGTCCACCTCCACTGCCGGCCGCATGCGGTTTTGCGGGCCAGCATCGTTTTCCGTCCTCCCCGACCCAGCGTCTAGAATGGTTTCTGGCGCATCGTTGTTGCGCTCTGGAAATCTGGCCCGGTCGAATCGGACCGCTTGATTGTCGCAGGGCTTCGGCGTTTTGAGGCCGTCGCTGCGGAGCAAGGCGATTCCCAGAGCTAGCCGTCGTGCCTGAAGTTGCGGCTGCTGCGCGCTGATGCGCAGCCAATTGCCGTCTCTTGTCGGCTTCCGCGGTAGGTTTCAACGGCGCTTGCGCAATCCTTCGGATTCGGTGATGAGGCACAGAGTTTTAGCTGCAGTCGGTAGGGCCACGGGCCATTGGATTCGTCGTCCCGCCGACCATACAAACACAGACCCTTCGTTAAATAGCGTTTTAGTTCCTCCCATCATTCCTGATTGGTTCATTAGCATGTCACGCCATCGAAAAGGTTTCACGCTCGTGGAGTTGCTGGTGGTCATCGCCATCATCGGTATTCTTATCGCCTTGCTCCTGCCGGCCGTGCAGGCGGCCCGCGAATCGGCGCGTCGCGGCCAATGCGTCAACAACCTTAAGCAGTTCGGTATTGCCTTCAACAACTATCACGACGTTTTCAAGCGATTGCCGATGGGTAAGGGCCCAAGCTACCCAGGTGCGGCTGCCTACGCTCGCTGGTCCCAGCATGCCGCGTTATTGCCCTATCTCGAACAACAGAACATCTACGCGAGCCTCGATTTCCGCTTTGCGCCCGCCACGCCGGGCATGGGCGGCGTGATCGGCTTCATGCCCGCCTACGCGAACCCGGGCGGACAGAACAATGTGGCCTGCACCTTCCCCGTGCCGATGTTCTTGTGCCCCTCCGACGGCGCCGCTCCCGACCAGAACTGGCCGGGCCAGAACAATTACGTGGCCAACCAAGGGAGTTGGCTCTGCGATCGCCTGGAATCGGCCGACCCCAATGCCATCGTATCCCCCAGTGAAGTTCAAACCGGCATCTTTGGCTTCCTGAGCAACACACCCTTCGCCGACGTCCTGGACGGCCTCAGCAACACGGCTTTTTTCAGTGAAAAGCTCCGAGGCAACGGTAACCCCAACCCGCGCACCGACCTGTTCGTTATCCCCCCGCAGACGTCGCTGCTGGCGACCTGGCAGACGTGCACTTCGATCAACACAGCGACGGCCACTCCGCTTACAAGTAAGTGGGGCTATAGCTGGGTAATGGGTGAGAACTGCTGTGTCCAATACAACCACGTGGCCGTGCCCAACCAACCGAGCTGCGGTGGAACAGGCTTCCCCGGCACCATGAGTAACATGGCGATGCAGGTGTCTCCCTCCAGTTACCATCCTAACGGAGTCAATGTCTGCATGGGCGACGGCTCGGTAAGATTTGTGATGGACAACATCGACCTGCTCGCCTGGCGCGCGATGGGCACGCGCCGCGGGGGCGAGGCAATGAACCAGCCCACCCCGTGACAGGCGGAAGACCAAATGATGACGCAACGAATCAGCGTCGTGATGGCGGCTGGACTCCTCCTGGCAACCGTGGGCGCATGCCGCCAGCCGTCGCCGGCCGGTTACGAGCGTTACGTGCCCGACCCGGCCAAGGCGCAGGCAGCGCTCGACCAGGTGCTATCGGCCTGGAAGAAGGGCGAGCCGGCCGGAACGTTGCAGTCGAACTCGGCGCCCATCACGATTCAGGTGGCCGATTCGACCCGTCGGCCGGGGCAGCGACTCGTCGATTACGAGGTGCTGGGCGAGGTGTCGGGTGAGGGACCGCGGACGTTCGTCGTGCGGCTCAAGCTCGACAATCCGGTCGCTCAGCGCGAAGTGCGGTACTATATCGTTGGCATCGATCCGTTGTGGGTGTTCCGCCAGGAAGACTACGATTCCATCGTTCACTGGGACGCCTGCGTTGAAGACGGCGCCCTACAGGACTCATCGCTGGCTGTGGGCTCACCGCCCGGAGCGCCTGCGGACACCCACCACTTGCACCAGTAGCCCACCACTTGCACCAGTAGATCGTCGAGAAGCCGCGATCGGGGACCCTTCCGGAATGCGGAGGGCCTCCGACCGTGCGGTACGCAAAAAATGCTGCGCAAAAGAGAATCGCAAAAGGCCGCGCGTCTCCCGCTTTCCGGCATCCTCGATCGTGGCCGGTGGCTGCTGCAGGTTGCGCAGGTACGGCTGCGGTTCTTGTTCGTGCTCGTGGCCGGCTTCCTGATCGTCGGCAACTGGCAGGTGCTGCGCAACTACTGGGACACCTGGACCACGCCCGGCGGCTATCGGCCGGTGACGGGGGCCGTCTCGCAGGACATCGAGTATTTTTGTCCGATGTGTCCCGGCGTCATTTCGGTCTGGCCGACGAAATGCTCGGTGTGCAATATGCCACTGGTGCGCCGCAAACGGGGCGACGCTCAACAACTTCCCGACGGCGTGCTGGCGAGGATGCAGCTTTCGCCTTACCGCGTTCACCTGGCGGGCATTCAGACGGCCGACGTCGGCTATCGGCCGCTGACCCATCAAGTGGTGGCGATGGGGTTCGTAAGTTCAACGCCGATAACGGCCGCAGAGGACGGGGCCGCAGAGGACAGGGCCGGGGAGGCGTCGGCCGATGGGCCGACTGAGGCGAGCGCGGCGAACGACCTGCCGACGATGATTGCGGCCGAAATCGACCAGCGAGACATTCCCTTTGTTTCGCCCGGAGCGGCCGTGCTGATTTTCCCTCAAACGGACCTCGCCGGCGAGCCGCGAGAGGGCCGGGTGTCGCACGTCGATCGCGAAGTATCTCGGCAGACCAGGCGGGTCAGAATCGAAGTCTCCGCCGTCGACGCCAGCGACGCGCTTTGGCCGGGGATGCAAGTTCGGCTGGAGATCCGTCGGCCGATCGCCGAGTTGGAGCCGTTCTCTTCGCAGCCGGCAGACCCGCCGCCAGTCGCCGAAGGCGAGGTCCGCGTGTTGTACACCTGCCCGGCGCACCCGGAGGTACTGAGCACCAAGCGAGAACGGTGTCCGCACGACGACAACCTGCTCATGGACCGGCCGCTGGCCGACCTGGAGCGCGTCGGTTGGTGGTGCCCGATGCACCCGGAAATCACGTCCACCGAACCGGGGCACGAGTGCGACGCGTGCAACGGTATGAAACTTCTGCCGCGCATCGTCCAATACCGGCCCGTCGGAGAGGTGCTGGCGGTTGCGGAAACGGCCGTCATCGACCTGGGGGATCGCCGCGTGGCCTACGTTGAGCGAATGCCGGGCATGTTCGACGCCCTGGAAGTCGTCGTCGGCCCTCGCTGCGGCGGCTTTTACCCGGTGATTCGTGGTTTAGAACCGCGGCAACACGTGGCGGCGACCGGCGCCTTTCTGCTCGACGCCGAAACACGATTGAATCCCGGCGTGGCGGCCGGATATTTCGGGGCCTCTTTGAGCGGGAGTACGCCCCCAAGCAGCGTCTCGCCGGCCGCTCAGACCCAGCCCGACGCGGAAAACGATCCGTCCGACCGCAAAGCGGCCGAGATTCGGGACGCGCTTGCCAAGCTGACCGCCCAAGAGCGCGCTTCAGCCGAAAGGCAGAAGGTTTGCCCCATCACGGGGATGGCGCTGGGTTCGATGGGCACGCCGGTGAAGGTCGATTTGAACGGGCGGGCCGTCTGGCTTTGTTGCGCGGGCTGCGAAACGGTGGCGTCCGAAGAGCCTGGCAAGACCTTGGAGAAACTAGAACAGCTCGACGCGAAGTAGGGTCGAAAGACCAACTCCGGTCCCGCCCTACGATTTGGTGTCGCCGGGTCTCATGATCGACCGTATCATCGAACTTTCGATTCGCTACCGCGCACCGGTGATCGCGGCTGCCGCAATGCTGGCGCTCGCGGGTGTCTTGGCCGTCTACCACACGCCGATGGACGCCATCCCCGACGTGTCGGAGAGCCAGGTGATCGTGTTCGCCGACTGGCCCGGTCATAGCCCACGGGAGATTGAAGAGCAGGTCGGCTACCCGCTGTCAACGAGCCTGCAGGGGCTGCCGGGTGTGCGCGTGGTTCGCTCGTCGAGCGAATTTAACTTTGCGTCGATCAGCGTCATCTTACAGGATGGGGTCGATTTCTATTTCGCCCGGCAGCAGATTGCCGAACGGCTGGCGAGAGCCGCCGGGTCGCTGCCGGAAGGAGTGAAGGCTTATCTCGCCCCCGACGGTGCCGCGACGGGGCAGATCTTTTGGTACACGATCGAAGGCAAAGACTATGACCTGGCCCGCCTGCGCTCCATCCAGGACTGGTACGTCCAGGGCCAGTTGGCCAGCGTGCCCGGTGTGGCCGAAGTGGCCAGCGTCGGGGGCCGCGTGCTGGAATACCAGATCGAGCTCGACCCGCGGCGCCTGGCCGACGCCGGCCTCACCCCCGGAATGGTCACGCAAGCCGTGGCCGATTCCAACACTTCCGTTGGCGGACAGGTGATCGAGAAGGCGAACGCCGAGTACCTGGTGCGCGGGATCGGCCGACTTGGCGCCCGGCCCGGGACGGGTCAGCATGGCGAAAACGCGGCCGGCAACATCGGGACCGAGCCAGCCGACCTTAGTGAACGCGAGCGCATCATTCACGATCTGGAGGAGATCGTCATCGCCGCCGGCGACGGCCGCGCGCTTCGCCTGGCCGAGATCGCTACGGTCTCGGTGGGTTCCAGGTTTCGTCGCGGTGTGCTCGAAATGCACGGCAACGAGGCGGTTGGCGGCGTGGTGCTGATGCGCTACGGCGAAAACCCGCTGGAGGTGACGAAGCGGCTGCGGGCGAAGATCAGCGAGTTGTCCTCCGGCCTGCCGACCGGCGTGCGCATCGTGGCGGCCTACGATCGCACGCCGCTGATCACGGGCGCCGTGAGCACCGTCACGGGCGCCCTGTTGGAAGCGATGGCGACCGCCAGCCTCTGCGTGCTACTGGTCTTGCTGCACTTCCGCACCTCGCTGGTCATCACGCTCACCCTGCCGCTGGCCGCGCTGTCGTCGTTCGTCGCCATGTGGCTCTTGCGGCGGCTGGGGATCGCCGACATCCAAACCAACATCATGTCGCTGGCCGGAATCGTGGTGTCGATCGGCGTGCTGGTCGATTCGTCGATCGTCATGGCCGAAAATGTGATGTACACGCTCAAGCGCCACTTCGGCAATCGACCCGTGGAGGGGGACGTGCGGTGGCTGGTGCTGCCCGCCTGCCGCACCGTCGGACGGCCGATTTTCTTCTCGGTCGCCATCATGCTCATCAGTTTTCTGCCCGTGTTCTGCCTCGGCGGCATGGAAGGCAAGATGTTCCGGCCGCTGGCGGCCACCAAGTCGCTGGCCATGCTGGCCGTGGCGGTCCTGTCGATCACCCTCGTGCCGGCGTTGGCCACGGTTTTTATCCGCGGCCGGCTGCGCGACGAACGCCAGAGCTGGCTGGTGCGCAGTTTTGCCGACGTCTACCGGCCGGTGCTCGACTACTGCCTGCACCATCCGGCTCCCCTGGCGTGGCTGCTGGCCGTCACGTTTCTGGCCGGCTGCGCCCCGCTGGGCCACCGTGGCCTGCTGCTCGCGGCCTTGCTTGCTTCCGTCGCGGTGCTGGGGGCGGTCACGCGGACCTGGCGGGGGGCCGTCGCGTGCACGCTCACGCTCGCTCTATTCGCCTTGATGGCCGAGCAGAACATGCGACCCCTGCTCTGGCAGAAGACGCCGCCTCTTAACGAGGGCATGGTGATGGACATGCCGATCACCGTGCCGCGGGCTTCCATCACCGAAGCGGCCGACGACCTGAAGGCACGCGACATGGTGCTCTGCCGCTTCCCGGAGGTCGCCATGGTGATGGGCAAGGCGGGGAGGGCCGAGACGCCGACCGACCCGGCACCCGTCGACATGATCGAGACGATGGTCGAGTTCCGGCCGCGCGAGCTATGGCCGAAACGCAAGCTGACCGCCCGCGATGCGAGCCGGCAGACGCGGGGCGTTCTGGCCGCGCTGGTCGGCGCCGCAACGATCGAACAACCGGCCGACGAAGAGGCTGAGCAGAAGCTCGTTGAGGAGGCGACGGCCGAGGCGCTCGTGCGGTTCGACGGCGTGATGCGAGAATACGCCTACCTGCGAAACGTCGAGTTTGAGGATTCGTTGTCGCAGAAACTGGTCACATGGCTCGTCGACTCGCTGATCGTGCGGCTCGCGCGTGAGGGGGCCTTCGTGCGGCAGCCCAGCGACGGTGAAATTGCCCAGGTCGCCCAGGGACTGTTAGCCCATGCCCACCACCACCTCGCCGTCTCGCCGGCTCTCGACGACATAACGTTGCTGGCCCGCCACGCTGGGCACAAGCTCGTCGGCCTGGGACTGGTGAAGGACGGGGTGCAAATGTTTGAGGAAAAACGGCCCGTCTGGCAACGAGCCGTCGACGTGGCCACGAGTACCTTGGGCAAAACGCCGGCCACCTTTTTCACACGACTGACTGACGACGTGTTGGCACGCTACCAGTCCGCCTGGCGCGAGCACGTGCGCAAATTGAACGCGGAGCTCTTCACCCGCGCCACCGACAGCTACACGCGGCTGGCCATCGAAGAAGTACTGACGCGGTCGACGATTCGCGAGGCCAAGGTGGCCGACTACCTGGGGCAAGTTCGCCGTTTCCGGTCGCGGCCGCCGCTCGAGCACCATGCCCACTATCACGGCGGCCACCTGATGAACATGACGCCCCCGCCCGACGTTGTGCCGCAACCGAAGCTGAAAAGGATGCAGGAAGAGCTTGGCTCGACGATGCGCCGGCGGGCGTTACTGTGGCCCGCCGAGCCGGCCGACTTGTCGGAGCCGGGGGGCGAACTCGATCGCGCCTTGCAGATGCCCGGCTGGGCCAACGTCTGGACGCGGCCCATCCAGAACCGTGTCGACATGCTCTTCACGGGGGTGAACACCGACATCGGCCTGCGCGTGTTGGGGCGCGAGCTCGACGACGTGGTGCGAGCCTCGGAAGAGGTCGCCTCCGTACTCAAGCAGATTCCCGGTTCCGAGTACGTGATGGCCGAAGCGATTCGCGGGAAGGGCTATTTGGAGATCGTCGTTGACCGCGAAAAGGCGGCAGAGCTCGGCGTCAGCGCACGAGATATCAACGAGGTCATCGAGACGGCGATCGGAGGGAAGCTGGCCACCACAACCGTCGAGGGCCGGCAACGTCACGGCGTGCGCGTTCTCTATTCCCGCGGCTGGCGGGAAGACGAAGAAACGATCCGCGGCCTGTCCGTGCCGCGCCGCGCGGTGGCGTCGGCCGGGTTCGAGGGAGCGCAAATCATCCCGCCCTCCATGCCCACTGTTCCGCTGGCCGAGGTGGCCGACGTGCGGATCGTCCAGGGGCCGGCCTCGATTAAGAGCGAAAACGGGCTGCTGCGAAACTACGTGCGGCTGAACGTGCGGGGGCGCAGCTCCACCGATTTTATCGACGAGGCGCGTCGCGTGCTGGCGGAAAAGGTTGCTCTGCCGACGGGCGTCTACCTGGAATGGACGGGCCAGTTCGAGCACGAGGTCCAGGCGGCTCGCACCTTGACGTTTGTTCTCCCCCTGGTCGTCGGCCTGATCCTGCTCATCCTCTACTGGACCTATCGCGATCTGGCCGATGCCCTGCTCATGCTGCTAGCGGTTCCGGGCGCGATGGCCGGAGGCGTGCTCTTTCAGTGGCTGATGGGATACGACTTCTCGGTGACCGTCCTGGTGGGCTACATCGCCTGCTTCGGCATGGCGACCTCGACGGGGATCATCATGCTCGTTTACCTGCGCGAAGCCGTGGCCAAGCGAGGCGATCTTGAGCACCTGAGCCTGGGCGATCTTCGCCAAGCCGTCATGGAGGGGGCGGTCCACCGCCTGCGGCCGAAACTGCTCACCGAAGGGACGACGATCCTCGGCCTGGCCCCCATGCTCTGGGCTACCGGCGCGGGGGCGGAGGTGATCAAACCGATGGCCGCGCCCGTGCTGGGGGGCATTTTGATTGCCGACGAAGTAATCGATTTGCTGCTGCCCGTGCTCTTCTACTGGGTGCGACGCCGGCGAATTCTTTCGCGCTCCGTCCCCGTGGGCCTGCTGCAGACAGACTCGCAAACGCCCGACGTGGCGGTGACGAACCAGATGGCCCCTCTTCCTTTCCAAAATCAATCGACGTGATCGAGATATCCAGAACCCAAACCCAAACGATTTACCATGCATCGCATCGCCCTACTCGTCTTACTGACAATCGCGACCCTCGTTGCCGGCTGCGGCCCCAAGGCGCAGGTCAAGGACTACATTCCGCCTGAAGAGGCGGCCCGCCAGGCGCTCACGACGGCCCTCGACGCCTGGAAGGCGGGCAAGGCGCCCGACCAGGTCGGCGCCTCCAACCCGGCCGTCCAGGCTCAAGACGTCCAGTGGAGCGGCGGTCAAAAGCTGACCGCCTACGAAATTGTCGGGCCGGCGCCGACGGCGGAAGACCAGAACCAGCGGTTCACCGTCAAGTTGACCCTCGGCGGCGGGCCGCCCACGGAAACGACGTATGTTGTGGTCGGCAAGGATCCGATTTGGGTCTTCAGCGCCGAGAGCTACCAGAAAACCTCGGGTATGTAACGCCCGTTTGCGGTGGCGGTTGGGTTGTTGGTAGTGGCTCAAACCTCTGCTGCTGAGGTGCCGAGGAACACTAACACAAAGCGTCGGCGAGGGAATTTGCGTGGGTTGCCCTCTCCGCTGACGCTTCGGGTTCGCGTCGGCGAGCAATGCGGCTTCGCGGTCGCGACCCCCGGCTGTTCTCCATTGCTAACCCGAGTCGCCGCCGCCTATGATGGAGGTGGGCCGAAATCGTCGGTTCCGCGGGTCGTGAAACAGCGTTCCGGAGAAGCTTCGGTCGTGGGGAACTGCCGCTTCGCTTCAGCCCTGTTCTGGGCTTCTTCCGTCTGGCTCGTTCTTGCCTTATGCGGCCGGCCCGCCGGTGGGGCCGATTCGCAAAGGGCAACCGCCTCCGGCGCCGACGATTCTCAAAAAGGGGCCGAAATCGATCGTTTGATCCGTGAGCTGGGTGCGCCGACGTTCATGGCGCGGCAGCGGGCGCAGCGGGCGCTGGTGGCGCTCGGCGTCGACGCCAGACCGGCGCTGGAAGCCGCCTCCCGGGACCCCGACCACGAGATCCGTCAGCGCGCCCGCGTCGCGCTGGACGCGATCGTCGACGTCGACTTTCACGTCCGCCTGGCGGAATTCATCGTCGACGACGACGTGGAGGACGGCCACGGGCTGGCGGGGTGGGAGCGATACCGGTCGCTGGTCGGCGCCAGCCCGCCCGCCCGGCGGTTGTTCGCCGACATGCAGCGGGCCGAGCGAGACTTGCTGGAGGCGGTCGAGAAGCACCCCGCACAGTCGGGCACGGTGCTGGACGCGCGCTGTCTGCAGTTGGAAAGCCGAACACAAGACGCCGACGCGATTCGGCCCACGCAGTATCCGTTGAGCACGATGGCCGCGCTGCTGTTCGCCGCGAGCACCCCCGACTTGCCCGTCTCCGACCGCGCCGGCAACTGCATTAACAGCTTCGGCAACCAGGTCGTGCTGAGCCAGGCGCTGCATTCGCGAACCACGGGGGGACTCGTGAGAGCGTTCTTGGAGGCCTGGGTGGCCCGTTCGTTCGAACGCGACGCGGTGACCGGCTACGGGACGCTGCTGCTGGCCATGCAATACGATCTGAAGGGCGCCCTCGGCCCGGCAATGGCGATGGTCACGCCAGGATTGGGCGGAGCGCCGCGACTGGAGCAGTATGCGATCCTGGCCATCGGCAAATTAGGCAGCCTGGAGCACCTGCCGGCCCTGGAGCGGTTGCTTTCCGACGAGCGCAGCATCCCCGACCGGGGCGGCCGCGAGTCGGAGGTGCAGATTCGCGACGTGGCGTTGGCGGCGATGCTTCATATCACCGGCCAGAAGCTGGCCGATTACGGTTTCGTGCACGCCAAGTTGAACGCCCTGTACCTGTTCAACACGAACACGCTCAGCTTCAGCGACCCGGCCGCCCGCGACGAAGCCCTCAAGAAGTGGCGAGCTTGGCGCGAGAAGCCGAAAAAAGAGAACGATCGCGGCATGGGCGATTGAGCAGCGGCGTCTGCTCCGGACACGGAGAGCCTCGGCGACCACTCCGTCGCCGCTACCGCGGCTTTCGTCACGCCGGCTTACGATCACCGCGGGCTGGCGCCCACCGCTACACTCCGTCCGCAGTGCCACGGCGGTTCGCCGGAGCGCAACATGATCCGGCTTCGAAGCCCGGTCGGCTGCCGGTAGCCATGTTGGCAGATACGGCGTTGCCGGGTTCGCCAGACCCCAGGGTCGCGGAAAATAAATCCATTTACCCAGCCAGGCGTGAGATGCGATTCGGCGCGGTCTCGACCTCGGTGGGACGGCAGCGGTACTGCATCAGATAGGCGTCTTCCGTGGTGTCTTCGTAGAAGTCGCGCAACAGCGAAACGGCTCGAAAACCCTGCTGACGGAAGAATAATTGGGCCGCGAGGTTGGTCTCGCGAACCTCCAACACGATTCGCGTCCGCCGCTGGACCGAAAGCTTGGCGACCAGCTTGCCCAGCATGCGCGTGCCGATTTTTCGGCGGCGCTGACGGGCCGAGACGGCAAAGTTCAACAAATGGAGCCGCGTTTTGTGCAGCTCGTAAATCATGAACCCGGCCACTTCGTCGTCGAAGTCGGCCACCATCCCGATGCAGTTGCGCTGCCGCAGGCAGCGGAGAAAGTCGTCTTCCGACCAGGGAAACTCGAAGCACGAGTTTTCAATGGCCAACACCTCAGGCATATCGCGCCGGATCATCCAGCGGACGTGAACCTGAACGCCTTCTTGCTGGTCGGAACTCATGCAGGCCTCCTTGCCGCACGGCGAACTCAGGGGTGATGCGAGGCGGTACACTAACAAAACGGGGTGCGCGTGCCAAGACAGAATAGAAGACCCTTGAATCGGAACCGGCTCACGTGAACACTGTAAAGGTGCTTGGAGCGGACCGGGGGGCCGCCGGCCGAACGCTCGTTCGGCGGGAGGAAAGTCCGGGCTCCAAAGGACAGGGTGGTGGGTAACGCCCACCGGCCGCAAGGCCAGGGAAAGTGCAACAGAAAGCAAACCGCCTCGCGGAACGTCCGCGCGGCAAGGGTGAAACGGCGAGGTAAGAGCTCACCAGCAGGCTGGGCGACCAGCCTGGCTAGGCAAACCCCACCCGGAGCAAGACCAAACAGGAAGCAACGCTCCTCCGGCTTTACCGCCGGGGGAGCGTGCGGGTCGGTCCGGCCCGCCACCGACTTCCGGGTAGGTCGCTTGAGGGGCCGAGCAATCGGCCTCCTAGAGAAATGGCCGCCGCCTCGCACGGCATCTGCCGTCGGGGAGACAAAACCCGGCTTACACGTCCGCTCCAAGCATTTTTATGTTCTGTTTGAGTGGCGGCCTCAAAAAATGGGTCTTCGGCGGAATCTGTGGGTAAGTTTTGAACGTTTTAGTAGGGCAGCGGGGGAGGAACCTGCGGCCCCTGGTTCCTCCCCCACGCCCCCACCTCCTTCCCTCTTCTCTGTTGTTCCTCGGAAAAGAGTGAGGTTTTGACCAGGAGGAACGGCCAACTCGACGACCCGCGAGCGGTGTTCTTCGGCTCGCTTTGTAGGGGCGTTGCAGCGGCCTCGATTTCTGACCCCGAAACCTGACGCTTGTGAACTGACGAAAAACCTTTGCTTTCCCGATCAGAATCGCATTTCTCACCAAAAATTTACCCACAGATTCCGCCGAGGAGGCCAAAAAATCGCCTCATGGCCGCTTTACTCCCCGATGATCTTGACCAGCACCCTTTTGCGGCGGCGACCGTCGAACTCGAAGTAAAAGATGTGCTCCCACGGACCGAGGTGCAGCTTGCCGTCCGTAATCGCCACCACCACCTCGCGTCCCATCACCTGCCGCTTCAGGTGGGCGTCGGCGTTGTCTTCACCCGTGCGGTTGTGGTGGTAGCGGCTGGGCGAGGCGTCGAAGGGAGCCAGCTTTTCCAGCCAGACCTCGTAGTCGTGGTGCAGTCCCGATTCGTTGTCGTTGATGAAGACCGAGGCCGTGATGTGCATCGCGTTCACCAACACGAGTCCCTCGCGAACGCCGCTTTCGGCAACCAGCCGCTCCACCTCTTTTTGCAGCGACACGACGCCCCGCCGTTGAGGCACCTCCATCCAAAGTTCCTTGGTCAACGTTTTCATTCGGGCTCCGCCAGCAAGCAAGGCAGATCGGTTCCGTCGGCCAGTCTGGCCCAGGACGCCGCACTTATCAAGATACGCTGATCGGCTTGCCAGAAACCGCCGCCGCGCGGCGACTTCCCAACACGAGCGCCGCCGTGCGACCGCAACGTTTACTTGGCGTTGTGGCGACGCTAACATCAGATGTACCGCTGGTCGGAACAGGCTCGCGATTGCGATTCAAGCCGCATGAGCGTCGATCTTCGTCTGCTGTTAGAGAAACACGGCTCTGATTTTCTGGATGCGGCCCTGCAGGGCTTAGTGGGCCAGAGCAGCGACGTCGTGCGCGACGACGCGCAGTATAAGGTCCGCGTCGAGGACGAGAGCTGGCGAGCCGCCCCCATGCAGATTCGCATGCTCGATCCCGCCGAGGTCGGATGGGACGATTTCTGCCGGGCACTCCGTGAGCCCGTGTTTGACCTCACGGGCGGCGTCGTTGCTCTGCGGCCCGACTGGAAGGCGGGAGTCGCTGCCGTCTTGCGAGACTGGGCCTTGCCTCCCACCGACGCGAGTTCGACGCCCGCCGCCCCCTCGGACAGCGCCAGCGCGCAACTGCTGGCTTTGTCCGGCGGCCAGCGCGCCGTGGGGATCGACCTGGGCACGACGTACTCGGTCATCGCCTACGTCGACGCTCAAGGGCGGCCTACGACCATCACGAACTCAAGCGGCGACGCGCTCACCCCGAGCGTTGTGCTTTTTGACGAAGGTGCGACGGTCGTGGGGAAAGAAGCGGTGCTGGCGGCGGCGCTGGAGCCCGACAAGGTCGCGGAGTGCGTCAAGCGCGACATGGGCGAAAAATACTACAGCAGGCGAATCAAGGGCGAGTTGCTGCCTCCGGAGGTCATCTCCAGCTACATTCTTCGCCGCCTGAAGGCCGACGCCGAGCGCAAGCTGGGGCCGGTGAGCAAGGCCGTGATCACGGTGCCCGCCTACTTTGACGAAACGCGTCGGCGGGCCACGATGGACGCCGGGCGGCTGGCGGGTCTGGAGGTGCTCGACATCATCAACGAGCCGACCGCGGCGGCCATCGTCTACGGCTACCAGGAGGGCTTCCTGGACCGCTCCGGCGCGGTCACGGGCGACCAGCAGGTGCGCGTGCTCGTCTACGATTTGGGGGGCGGCACGTTTGACGTAACCGTGGTCGAGATGCGGGGGAAATCGTTCAAGGCCGTGGCCACCGACGGCGACGTGCGGCTGGGCGGCAAAGACTGGGACGAGAAGATCATCGAGATCGCGGCCGCCAAGCTGCAAAACGAGATCGGCGAAGATCCGCGACAGTGCCCCGAGACGCTGGAAGACATGTGGTTGGCCGCCGAAACGACGAAGCGAGCCCTGACGGAGCGCCTCAAGGCCACCATGTTTCTCAACCATCGGGGGCGACGACTCAAGACGGAGATCACGCGGGCCGAGTTTGAAGAAGCCACGGCCCCGCTCGTCCTGCGCACGCACACCACGGCCGAAATCGTCGTCATGCAGGCCGGGCTCACCTGGCAAGACATCGACCGCGTGCTGGTCGTGGGTGGTTCGTCGCGCATGCCCATGATCGTGCGTATGCTGGAAGAACTGGCGGGCCAGGCGGTCAATCATTCCGTTTCGGCCGACGAAGCGGTGGCTCATGGCGCGGCCCTGTATGCCGACATGCTGATGCACGAACGGGGCGCAGGCACCGGCCATGCTCAGTTCTCGGTGGCCAACATCAATTCCCACAGTTTGGGCGTGGTTGGCATCGATCCCTCCACCGGCGATCGCCTGAACAAAATCATCATTCCCAAAAACACGCCGCTGCCGCACAGCGCCGCCAGACGGTTTAAAACGTTCAAGTCGGGCCAACCCAACGTCAAAGTCACGGTCGTCGAGGGTGACAGCGAGTTGCCGGACGCCTGCATCGAGGTAGGAACCTGCGTGATTCACGACTTGCCGCCAAACCTGCCGGCGGGATGGCCCGTGGAAGTGCGCTACACCTATCAAGAGAACGGCCGCCTGCAGGTGGCGGCCAAGCTCATCGGCCATGAAGGCATGGTCGCGACCGAGTTTGTGCGGAATAACAGTTTATCGGAGGATGATTTGATGCTCTGGGGCCAGTGCCTTAACGCCGAGGCAACGAAGAACCGCGAGTAGTCGAGCCTGGCCTGGTCACCACCGTCGAATCAGAATGGCAAAGAAGAAAGAAGGCGACCTGCGGCTCTTGAAGGACGGCGTGGTCTTCGGCCCCACCGACCGTGCGTGGCTCGATAGGCTGCTCTCGGCGGGTCGCGTCACCTTGGAAGATCGGATTTCGGTGCGGAACGCCGACTGGATCTCGATCGCCGATTACCTGGCGACCGCCCAGCCGCCAGACGCTGCGGCGTCACCGGAGGCGGCGTCGGCGGGGCCCGTGCCTGCGACCCAGGTGAGTTCGCCTCCCGCGGCTGGCCAAAAAAAGGCGGGCGACCTGCGCGTACTCAACAACGGCCGCGTTATCAGCGCGCTGACGCGCGCGGAGGTCCAGCAACTCCTGGCCGGCGGTCGTCTTGACGAAGACGACCTGGTCTGTGCTTTGGACGGCCCCTGGATGCGAGTCGGCGATTTCTTGTCGACAAAGTCAGTCGTTCAACCGTCCCGGCAGCGTTGGTCGCAAGAAGCGGGTGCGCCGGCACCGGGAGGGCCGGAGGGCCGTTCACCAGTCGGCGACGCCTCGCCGCACGTCGACCGGTCCGCGGATTCAAACGCGACCATGCCGATGGTCGTCATGGCCGGTCACGTGGAGGTCGTACAGTCGAAGACGCCACCGCTGCCGTTGGCCGAGCCCATGGCGGTGGTCGGCAAAGCGGTTGCGTCGCCTGACCCGGCCGTTGCCTACCAATTGGGCTCGGCCGGCAAAGAGAAGCCGAAGCTCGAGGATCAATGGTACGTGCGAATTCGGGCGATGTGCTCAGCTCCGCTGGGGAAACGCCATCTCAAGGCACTCTATCAATCACGGGAGATTACGTCCGAGACGGTAGCACGGCATCCGAAATGGCACGAGAACGACTGGCGGCCGATCGACACGATCCCGGAATTGGCCGATCTCTCCCAACCCTGAGCCGGCAACTTGCCACCTCGCATCTAGTTCCGCTATTCGCGCATTGCAGGAGCACTGATCGGCACTGAGGAACGAATAACTTCCGCAAATCACGTCGGGGAGCGGGAGACGTGAGCCTCCCGGTAGTGCAAGGAACCACGCCTCACGAGCGATTAACAAGCGACTTACCGTGACGCTGACGCGTCCCGCTCGCCTTGGCAGCAAACTTGGAGGCTATTCTTCGTCTGATCCTATATGTTTGAAAGCGGGCGCACCGGCAACCAATTCCTGAATGGAGCACTCCCATGCAAGTTCAACCCTATCTGCACTTTAACGGCTGCTGCGAGGAGGCAATCGAGTTCTACCGTCGCGTGCTTGGAGCGGAGGTCTCATTTCTGATGCGCTTCAAGGACAGCCCGGAGCCCAGCATGGCTCCGCCGGGATCGGAGAACAAGGTGATGCACGCCACCTTTCGCATCGGCAGCGCCACGCTGATGGCTTCGGACTGTGGGCCGCCCAGCTTCGAGGGTTTTTCGCTCTCGATCACCGTGCCCGGCGAGGATCAGGCCGAGCGGCTGTTTGCGGCCTTGTCCGAAGGGGGGCAGGTGAAGATGCCGCTCGCCAAGACGTTCTTCTCGCCGGGATTCGGGATGCTTACCGACCGCTTCGGCATGCCGTGGATGATCCACGTCGCGTCCGCCAAGTAACCCCGGCAACTCCGCGACGGGGAGGCGGTTGCTTAGCGTCCGCTTTCTCCTTCTTCGTAGCCCGCTCACCCTGCGATCGGCGGCCATCCGTCTCGGTGGCCGTTCGTCTCGTCGGGGTGAGCGGGCCGCGAAAGCTGTCAGATCTGTGCGCCGTCCGTGTGTAATAGAATGGAGCGGAGCACACAGCATGACCGAATCGCCCGAAACACGCGTCAGCCTGATCGTTCGGTTGAAAGACCGCGACGACCAGGAAGCCTGGGGCGAGTTCCTGGAAATCTATCGGCCCCTCGTCTACCGGCTGGCGACCTCCAAGGGCCTGCAAGACGCCGACGCCGAAGACGTGGTGCAGCAGGTGTTTGGCTCCGTCGCACGGGCCGTCGACCGCTGGCAGCCTGACGCCGCCCGGGCAACCTTTCGCACCTGGCTGACCACGATTGCCCGCAACGCGATCATCAACGCCCTGGTGCGCCGCGCCCCCGACCGGGCGTCGGGCGACACGGCCGACCGCGAGTTGCTCGTCGAATACGAAGATGAAACGCCCGACTCGCGCGTGCTGCTGACGGAAGCTCGCCGCGAAATCTTTCAGTGGGCGGCCCGGCGGGCGCGCGACGAGTTTGAGCCGAAGACCTGGGACGCCTTTTGGCTCACGGCCGTCGAAGGGCAGGACGTGGCCCAAGTCGCCGAGGCGATCGGCAAAAAGCCCGGAGCCATCTACGCCGCACGAAGCCGCGTGATGAAGCGGCTGAAACAGATCGTGCAGCACTGGGATAGCGAGGCCGACTCGTTGTAGCCCGCGTCGCCGAATCTACGGAATTAGCGAATATGAACTTCCAAGCACAGCCTTGCCGCACCGATTTGATCGAGCAGTTTCTCGACGACCGGCTGGACACCGATCGCGTCGCCGCCTTGGAAAGGCACCTCGACTCATGCCCCGACTGCCGGCGCGAATTGGAACTGCGCGCGGCCGACGAGAGCTGGTGGTCGCGCGTGCGAGATTGCCTGGCGACGGGGGATTCGGGCCCGTCCTCCGGCGGAAGCGAAAGCGACGCGACGCCGGCCTGGCCAGAGCCGGGGCCGAAGAGTGAGGTCCGAACGTCGCTGGCCGCGATCAAGCCCTATCTCGCGCCGACCGACGACCCGCAGATGATGGGGCGCGTCGGGCCATACGAAGTGCTGGGCGTGGTCGGCTCAGGCGGAAACGGCGTGGTGCTGAAAGGATTCGATGCGGCCCTTAACCGCTACGTGGCCATCAAGCTCCTCTCGCCGCAACTCGGCGACAGTGCAGCCGCGCGGCGGCGGTTCTCGCGCGAAGCGCAGGCGGCGGCGGCCGTCGTCCACGACAACGTGATGGCCATTCACGCCGTCTCCGATACGCAAGGGCTGCCGTACCTGGTGATGCCCTATGTGCGTGGTCCTTCGCTGGAGAAGCGGCTGCGCGGAGCCGGCCCGCTCGCGCTGGAGGAGATCCTGCGAGTCGGCATGCAGGTGGCCGCCGGCCTGGCGGCTGCCCACGCGCAGGGGCTCGTCCACCGAGACATCAAACCGGCCAACATCCTGCTGGAAGAAGGGGTCGAGCGGGTCAAAATCACCGACTTCGGCCTGGCCCGCGCGGCCGACGACGCCAGCCTGACGCGTTCGGGAATGATCGCTGGCACGCCGCAATACATGTCGCCCGAACAGGCCCGCGGCGAGCCGATCGATCACCGCGCCGATCTTTTCAGCCTGGGCTGCGTCCTTTACGCGGCCTGCACCGGCCGCCCCCCATTTCGCGCGCCAACGTCCTACGGCGTGCTGCGAAAGATTTGCGAGAGCGAGCCGCGGCCCTTGCGCGATATCAACCCAAGCGTCCCGGTTTGGCTTGCGCGGGTCGTCGACCGGCTGCTCGCCAAAGAGCCGTCGCGACGATACGCCTCGGCGGCCGACGTGGCGGCCCTCTTGGAGCGATGTCTTGCGCATGTGCAGCAGCCGGCCACCGTCGGCTTGCCGACTGAATTGGCCGATCCACCACGGCACCGATATGTCGGGTTCCTGCGGCAAGTCAGCCGCCGTGGAGCGCTCGTCGCGGCGCTGGGAATGTTACTGCTGGCCGCGGCACTGGCAACTCGGAGAAAAGATCCCGCTCAGGAGGAAGCCCAACCCGACGACAAGAAGGTCGCCGTAGCGCCGAGTCGCGAGCCGGAGGTGAAGTCGCCAGCCGCCTGGGACGACGGCGTTGTTGAAAGCATGAATGACCTGGGCGCCGAAATCGACAGGCTGCGATCCGATTGCCTGGCTGATCTGCCGGCCCAATCCCCCGACGATTCGCTAACCGAACGCATCGAGCAATTGAAATGCGACCTGGACGACCTTGAGACACGAATCAACCTGTCACTGCCTTAACGGCGTAAGGAGTACTTGACGTGAAACGAACGATTGCCAGCACCGTTCCCGTTTTCGCCCTGCTCTTCGGCGCCGGCTCGGCGTCGGCACAGCGGCCGTCGGAACAAGTCCCCCTCGACGCGCCCAAGGAACAATACCTGAGAGCCGGACAGAGTGCGGCCTATCGCTTGGAAAAGCTCTTGAAGCCCTACCAGGACGTTAGCCAGCCTCCACCGCAACAATTGCGCGAGAAGGTTCGGCTGCTGGTGGAAGAGTCGTTTGAAGCTCGGCAGGGCCTGCAGAGAGCCGATCTCGAAGAGTTGCGTCGGCGTCTAGCCGACATTGAGCGGACAATCGACAGCCGCGAGAAGAACAAAGAGGCGATCATAAACGCGCGGGTCGATGAGATCTTAAGCGGCAAGTTACCGAGCCCCGGAACGCCAGATCGTGCCGACGCAGAGAGATTAAAAACGCGGGACGGACGCCTTGGTTCGTCCGCAGAGGGCGATTCGTCAATGCACGGTAGGCAAAGCGAGGCGCCGGACTTCGACCTCGAAACCCGCGAGCGGCTGGCGCAGCTCGATTTGCAGGCGGCGGAAGAGGATTACGCTGCCGCCGAAAAAGGGCTCGCGCACGAGCAAAAGTTGCATGAGGCCGCCCGCGTAGGTTGGAGCGCCGTCGAAGCGCGAGAAAAAGATCTTCGCCATGCGTCTCTCGAACTCAAGCGAGCCAAGGTCAAGCTGGATGGTTTGGTAAAGCAACGGGCGGAGTTTGAGGCCACGGCAGATGCCGCCGTTAACGAAGCGACCGCCCAGCAACGTGAAGCAATGGACCGACTTCGCGTTTCATCGGGAGAGATGGCGGCGGCGAAAGCACGCCTGACGGCAGCGGACGCGGACGTGGCCAAAGCAAGCGCAGCGTATGAATATCGTGAGAAGCAGTGGGAGCGGATGAAGAAGCTTTACGAAGAGAAGGGCGTCGAGTCGAAATTGCTTGACGAGGCAGAGGAACAACTCGCTGTTGCCAGGGCAAGTCTTGAAGGAGTGCAAGCCGCGGTGGCGGTTGCAAAGGCAGAGGTGGAGAGAATCGAGGTGGCGATCGAACAAGGACGGGCGGAAGTGGCGGCTGCGGAGGAACGACGCCAGGCCGCTGCGCTCAAGCGGGCTCGCATCGGGCGACCGCGCCAGGCTTCTGCCGGCCAACCGGGTGCGCCAAGCGAGTAACTCGCACGCGGCCAGGCTTTGTTTTGAAAAATGCCCTACCGCTGCGTATCGCTCCGCGAAAGCGCGTTCTTTCGCGGGAGCGAAAGGCGACGACAGGGCTTTTCAAACGAGCCTCGACAAAAACCGCCCGCTTATCGCCAGGGGTCGCCGGCCACGGTGGCGCAGCTTTCTTCAACGATGATCCGCTCGGGCCGTGGGCCGGCGTAGACCCAAATCATCTCCATCGGGCCGGCCGATTCGTTGATGAAGTAATGGACCCTGCCGCGCGGCTGCAGCGCGGTCGAACAGTCGCCCATGCTGTAGCGGCGCCCCTCCACGATGCAGGTCGCCTCGCCGGAGATGATGCAAATCGACTCGTCGAAGTCGTGGACGTGGGCCGGCAATCGGCCGCGAGGATGAAAGAGGCCGTAACCGCCGCTCATCTCGATGCCCGGCAGCAAGTCCTCGTTGAAGCAGTCGATGAACTCGGTGCCGGGACCCGCTTCGCTGCGGGGGGCGGAGAGAAAGCGATTCACCCGTTCGGCGCCCGAAATTCCCGTACTGTCGTCGGCCATGTCGCGGCGTGTGGATGGTCCGTCAACAAGTCTCCGGCTCGGCGAGTCGGTCGCCATGGCGATGTGCAGCACGGCCGGCTCGCCGGACGAGGTGTTGCTTGCCCAATGAGCCCGCTCAGGGGGAACCACGACGTTGTCTAACCGGCTCAGTCGATAACGTCGGCCTTCGACCTCGAAGATAACCGAGCCCTCGAGCACGGTGATCGACTCGGTGAACGTGTGGACGTGGTAGGGGAGCTCCGCGCCTGGCGAGAAGGTGACCAGCCCGGTCGTCAGCCGCCGGGCCTGATTGTGACCGCCGACGAGGGATTCAAACACCACGCCCGGAGCGATCTCCAGACGGGGCCCGCGGCCGACGGGCGTCACGACTTCCCGCCGATCGGGACGCATCGACTCGGGTGGACGAGGAAGGGGGGTGGGTGGCATGGGGCGCAGGCGCGGTTGATGGTCGGGCCGGCCTCATCCGCCTCGTTGCAGTTTGACCCCCGACACCTTGCCGATTGTAATGAACGGAACGATTACTTCAAATCGGTCCGACCCGCACGACCGCGCCGGTCGAACCGGCCGCGACACGGAAGAACATCGTAGAATAGGGAGATCTTACACCAGGACGACTTCAGACCGACGAGATGCCGGAAAGCCCGACTCGACATCCGCGAGTTGGGTGATCCAAGCCCTTAAGCGGTAACGGCACGCCAGCTTAGTATCTCCAACTGCCGCATGACTCAACGGTGCCCACCAACATCGCGGTTTGCGGTGTGGATGCCCAGGTTGGCCTCGAGCCTCCTCTTTGTGCTCGCACTGGGGTACCTGCTGCATACCTCGAACGATCCGGTCGTTCTGGGCAAATACGACGCGCAATACGCCACCTTTCTGGCGGTGCTCTTCTTCGTCGTGCTGCCGCTGTTTCACTGGCTGGCCAGGTTCTGCGCGGTCCCCCACGAGCTGAAGTCGCGATCGGGGCGAACGGTCGTGGTGCGCCCCTGGCACAAGCTCACGGTCGCCACGCTTTTGGCTTTCGCCCTCTATTTGACCACCGATGCTCTCACGGATCGGTTTGTGAGCGGGCGAACCATCACCTTCGGGGGCGATGCATATCATCCCTATCTGCAAAACACGCCGCTGCCGAACGACACGTCCGTGCACGTGAACCGCTGGGGATTTCGCGGAGACGATCTCGACCAGGCAAAAGGAGACGGCGTCTTTCGAGTCTTCGTTTTTGGCGGCTCGACCGTGTATTGCGGCACGGTTCCCTACGAGCAAACGCACTGCCGGATTCTGGAAAAACGGCTTCGCGACGCCTACCCGCAATATCACGTCGAGGTGCAGAATCTGGGCGCCGACTGGCACACGACCGAACACGACACGGTCAAGCTGCTGTTTTACGCCCAGGACTTTTCGCCCGATTTGGCGATCACGTTCCACGGCATCAACGATCTCGTGCGGACCTTTACGCCCGACATGTTCGGCGAGGGGCCTTATCGATCGGACTACCGGCACTACCTCGGTGCCGCCGCGAACCTGGTCACCCGGGGACGCAAGATCCCTCTTACCATTACGGCCGGGCACTGGTGTTCCGACTTCCGTTTCGACCAGATTCGCATCAACGGTCCCGACGGAAACGGGCTCGGCGGCGTACGCACCAGCTTCGTCCCCAAGGCCCAGAACGTGCAAATCACGGAATGGAAAAGCCTGCCGGCGTTCGAACGCAACCTGCGCGACTTCGTCGACATCGCCCGCTCGAAGGGGATACACGTGTTGCTGGCGACGCAACCGTCGCTCTATCGCGAAGACCTCTCGCCGCAGGAACGTCAGTTGCTCGTCTTTCCGCTGACACACTACTTCGGCGGCAAGCGTCCGTCCCTCTATTCCATGATCGACGGCATGCGGCGTTTCAACGACACCACGCGGCGCCTGGCGACGCAGGTCGGCGTGCCGCTGGTCGATCTGGAGCAGCAGATGCCCAAGACCACCGAATATCTTTACGACGACGTACACTACACGGTCGCCGGCAACGAACTGATCGGCAACGCGCTGGCGGACGACATCATCGAGTCGGGAGTCGTCGACCGGGTCATGGAAGAACGAACGACCCGACGTCCGGGGTCGCGGTAGCAAGTCGGGCCAGCCCCGGCCCCCGCGGCACGCCGACGGGGACCGCCGACTGCCTCGCTTCGCGAGCGCTTTTTGTCGGCCTTTGGCCGCTCTTCGCTCGGCTGCGCCCCCGTGAGGGCTGAACCGGCGCGGAAGCTTCCTTCGAACGACGAACCTCTGGAGCCCTTCTCGCGTCTTGATTTGAAGATAGAATCGCACGCAGAAGCTGAGGACCGATACATGGGACACCATTACGTCCCGCGTCAACATTTGCGACGGTTTGCCGTCTCAGGTGCGAACAACTGCGTCTGGATGTACGACAAACAGACACGGAGATTCTGTCAGGCCGGAATTGCTAGCGTCGCCCAAGAAAGCGAGTACTATGACCCTGAAATCGAGAAGGCGCTGGCGGACGTGGTAGAAGGTCCGGGAAAAATCGCAATCGACAAACTCCTGAACCGGGAGAAGATCGATAATGCAGAACGCAGCAGCCTCTCCCTTTACTTCATGATTATGGTGACCCGCGGCCCTAGGCAGCGGCGGAAATCGCTCGAGCATTCCCCGGAAATTTTAGCCCAGATTATCTCGGATACCGAGGTCGAGATTCGCCAATGGATCGCGGATGAGCCGGGCAACCCGATGGCGCACCGGCGCCTCCAAGAATTGGAAGAGGTACGTGCAAAGTTCTCGGCCGAATTGCCGCAAGGCGTCATCGACCAGGTTCGGCGACCATTCTGGTCCGAACGCACTGTCGGGTGCATCCACAACATGTTCTGGCACATTGTCCCCGCGCCACCGGGAGCGCACTTCGTCACTTCCGACACGCCCGCACACTTCTTCGAATGCTTCGGCGTTGGAACTCTCGAGTCCGAATACACGATCACGCTTTCCAAGGACTTCGCGCTGATCGGCGAGCGCAGGCGGAATGCCGGTATTGGTTATGAAAAGCCCCAGGCCCGAATCGCAAGGGAAATCAACCGGCGAATTCTCAGTCACGCCGAGCGGTTTGTTTTTTCCCCAAGCAAGGGCGATTGGATCGAGACTGTTGTCCAAAAGAAGGCCCCGTACTTGAGTCGGATCAATTGGGGAAGATAGCAAGCCTGCTGCTGGTGGTGATCTCGACCGCCGAAGGTTTGTGGCCAGCCGCTCGCCGGTGGTGACGGCGAGCCCGGATTTTCGGGCGCGTCAGCGTCCCGGTGGGTCCCTCGTTTAATCGCAGGTCGGCGTCACGCATGGTCCGCCGCACTACCGGGAGGCTCACGCCTTCCGCTCGCCGGCGTACCACCGCTACCCAAAACTCTCGATGAGCATGCCGACGGTCAGGTGCCAGCCGTCGGCCAGCACGAAGAGAAGCAGCTTGAGCGGCAGCGAAATCAAAACGGGCGGGAGCATCATCATGCCCATCGAGATCATCACGCTGGAGATGACCATGTCGAGAATCAAAAAGGGCAGATAGATCTGAAAGCCGATCAGAAACGAGGTCTTGAGCTCGCTCAGCATGAAGGCCGGCAGCAGGGCGGTCAGCGGAACCTCGTCGTAGCTCTGCGGCGTCGGCTCGTCGGGTGAATATTTGAGGAAGAGCCAGATGTCGTCGCTGTTGCCCGTGCGATCGATCTGGGCGCTCATGAAATCGCGCACGGGCCGCATGGTGGCGGTCCACGCCGCGTCGAGGTCGATCTTGCGCTCGGTGTAGGGCTTGATGCCCTCGTCATAGGCCTGCTTCCAGACCGGCGACATGATGGCCAGCGTCAGGAAGAGGGCGATGGAGGTGATGACCTGGCTCGGGGGGAGTTGCTGGGTGCCCAGCGCCTGGCGCAGCAGGCTGAGCACGATGATGATGCGGATGAAGCTGGTCGTCATCAACAGTACGGCCGGCGCCATGCTGAGCACGGTGAGTGTCAGCATGATTTGCAGCGAGGAGGTCAACCCCTCGGGGCTGGTCCAGACACTCGGGCCGCCAGAGAGCATGCTTGACAGTTCGACGCGTGCCGGAGAATTGGGGCGATCCTGGGACAGCGCGGTCGTCGTCGGAGCGGCTAACAACAGAAAGAACAGGCCGAGCGCGGTGAAAGCCCGCGGCCGGTAACGCAAGATTCGACGGGCACGCGAAACGGCCGGCGCGCCGCGAGGGTGGACGCTCATGTTTCCTCCGCGCTGGGCTTCTCTTTGGCAAACTGCTGGAAGATCTGACGGAAATTGGCCGTCGTGCTCTGCGGATGCGACTGCCGGCAGAGCCCGGCGATGCGATCCACCTCGGCCGGATCGGTGATCTCGGTGAGGGTCTCGGCGGAGCCGGGGGCTAGATGCACCAACAGCAGTTTGTTTCCGCAACGGACGAGATGGGCGAACTGGCGGGGGGCGAGCGGCGTGCGGCCGAGCACCTCGACCACCTCCGCGGGCAGACGGTTCGGCGAGGAGGGCATGGCACGGCGCAGGGCCCAGGCGCCCGTAAGGAAGACGCCCAGCACCACCGCCAGGGCCGCGAGACCGGTTAGAATTGAGGAGGTCGGCTTAAGCGGCCTTCCGGCTTTCTGTTCCGCGCCTTCCGCCGATCGGGCCGAGCCGCGCGGGGGAAGGGGAAGCGATTTGCCCTCCGTCGCCGGCAACTGGCGGGGGACGCCTGTTTCGGCGTCGGCTCCTTTTCGCCGGTCGCTTGGCTTGGCGTCGCTCGCGTAAGTCGCTTGCCGGACGACCGACGGCGAATCGGCCTCGGCCGACGTCGGCCACAACTGGCAGACTACGCCCAGGGCGGCAAGAAATCGGATCGAGGGCATCCATGCCTCGCGCAAGAGACTTCAGACCGGCTGCTCGCCGGCAATCAACTCGGCCACACGCACGCAAAAATTGTCGTTCAGCACGAGCACCTCTCCTTTGGCGATCAGCCGCCCGTTGACGAAAATGTCGACCGGATCGCCCGCCAGTTTGTCGAGGGGCACCACCGACCCTTTGCGCAACTTCAATACGTCTTCCAGGTACATCTGGGTGCGCCCAAACTCGATACGCAGATCGAGTTCGACGTCGCGGATCAATTCCAGCGTGGCTCGCTCGGTGCTCGGAGTCGCCCCGCCAAATTCGTCGAGCTGGAAGGCTTTGGCCGCGGCCTGCGGCTCGCGAGGCAGGTCGATCGAGGCAATCGCCTCCTGGGCCTGCTGGAGTAGCAATTCGACGTCGTCGGAGGCAATCCCGTCGTCGCGAGCCGGCGTGGAGGGTTTCGTCGCCGGCTTCGCTGGCGCCGCAGGCGGGGCCGAGGCGCCGGCGAGAGCAGCCAGATCCTGTTCCGTCAGGGCTTGCGAGAGGGGATCGACCGGGGGAGTCGGAAGGGGAGACTGCGACAGCTCGGCTTGGGCCTCCTTCAACAACCGTTCGATTTCGTCGTTACCGATCGGTTGGTCCGCCATCTGCTGTCCGCTGTCTACTGTTCGACGGCCACGAAGTCGCTAAACACAATCCCCTGCAGGACCGGTTTGCCCAAAGTGCGGTTGGTTTTCTCCAAAATCTGCCTTTTAATCAAGCCCAATCCCGGGTCGGTCAAATCGGCCATTTCGGCGCTGCGGATCGTGGTGAGCACCTGGTCGCGAATGCGGTGCTTGTTGACTTCGTAGCTGGCCTCGAAGAAGTGGGCGTCTTCGGTGGCGATCGTGCCGTAAAGGTGGAAGTTGATCAAGAGCGTGATATTCGCCGCGGGTTGGAAGGCGGTGAGGCTGAACTCGCCCATGTCGGCTTCCTGTTCTTCGCCAACCGGCGCGGATTCGCCATGCTCGCCCGCTTTGCCATGTTCCTTTTCGTGCGATTCGCCGTGGGCGGCCTCATGCTTGGCGGGCTTGGCCGGCGCGGCCGCCTCGGGATGGGTCGATTTGTCGGTCGCCATGGTGACGTAAACGAATGCGAACAGGCATTCAGCCCCGATCACGGCCAGGATCAGCCCGAGGATGACGGCCTTCCAGAACCAGCCCGATTTCTTGCTGGCGGGGGCGGCTTCGACGGCCGCTGCCGCTGCTGGCGGCGGGGCGGTGGTGGCGCTCATGGGAGTTTCTCCTTCTCGATGCGTTGATCGGTTTGTGCCTCGCGCCTTTCGCGGAATTCGTTGAGCATGTAGATCTCCACCCACGAATCGCTGACCAGCAGCAGGGGGCGGCTCACCGCTTGCGCTGAAATCGCCTGGGGCGCCACCCCCAGGCGAATGCGTTCGGCCGCGATGCCGTGGGCCACGAGGTAGGCCATAGTCTGCCGGCAGCGGCCGTAGGCCAGATCCCAGTGGTCGTGGTAGGGAGAGCCTTCGGGCAGAGGACGGTTGGTGGCGTGGCCGCGGATCTCGATCCGTTGCGGTTTGCCCGCCAGCGTTTCGACCGCCAGGTCGAGTTGCTGTTGGTTATCCTCAGACAGGTCGACGGCCCCTTGGGCGAAGTAGATCAAGCCGCCTTTGGCCAACGGCTGCCCGGCGGGCACGCGGGGGACATGCGGCGCCGGCGTATGCGGGCTCGGCTCGTGCGGCTGGTGTTCCCGGGCGCGCGTGGTAGCGAGCTCGGCAAATTTCGAGTTCTGCGGCACATAGCGACCGAACACGCCTTTGAACGGCCCCAGGTTTCGCCGTAGCGACCGCAGCACGGCCTCTTCTTTCGCCGTGTCCTTGTTGCCGGCCATCGAATACATCACCACAAAAAAGGCCATCAGAATGGTGATCATGTCGGCGTACGACATGATCCATTCCGGCAGCCCCTCCTCACATTCCGGACAAGTAGACGACATGGCCGTCGGCTAAGCCGCCTCCTTCAAGCCGGACGACGCGGGCAGGTAGGCGCTTAGCTTTTGCTCGACCACCCGCGGGCTATCACCCGCCTGGATGGCCATCACTCCCTGAAGCACGATTTCCTTCGATAGTTGTTCCTGGTGGCTCAAGTAGGCCAGCTTCTCGGCGCAGGGCATACAGATCATGTTCGCCATGGCCGCGCCGTACAGCGTGCCCACGAGAGCCATGGCCATCGAGGGCCCGATCGAGTCGGGGTCGTCCAGGTTGCCCAGCATCAAGATCAGCCCGAGCAGGGTGGCGATCATGCCGAACGCCGGTCCGCAGCGCCCCATCATGTCGAACATTCGCTTGCCGACGTGGTGCCGCGCTTCTTCGGCTTTCATCTCGGTGCGCATGATCTGCTCGATAATCTCCGGCCGGGTGCCGTCGACGGCCATTTGCACCCCGATCGCCAGCGAGTGGTTGGCGAGTTCGGGAACATGGCGTTCCAGCGCCAGCAGGCCGTCTCTTCGCGCCAGCTCGGAAAGAGTGATGATCTGGCGCACCAGTCCGCTCAGGTCTTCGCTTTGGTTGCGGAGGAGCTTCAAAATCATCTTGGGCAGGGTGAGGAATTTTTGCAGCGGCACCGAGGTCATCACGACGCACAGGCCGCCCCCTAACACCATGATGGCGGCCGGCGGGTCGATGAACTGGCCGAACGAGAGGCCGTGCCCGCTGCCGTGGCTGCCGGCCAACAGCAGCGCCACGATCATGAGCGTGAAGCCGCCGCCGATGCCGACAATGGTCGCGAAGTCCATGTTTGACGTTCTTCCGTGTTGGGGAACAGATTTTTCGAGCGTTGATAATCGATGGCCCGCCGGAGCACTTCATCCATCGTTTCGCGCACCACGAGCCGTTCGCCGTCGGTGAGCGTGACGATCGTATCGGGTCGCGTCTCGACGTACTTGATCAACTCGGCGTTGAGCAAAAACGTGTCGCCGCCGAGCTGGGTCAGTTTGATCATGGCAAAAAAGGGCGGCGGCAATGGGCGGACCTTGTCCGGTGCCGGCGCACGCGCAGCCGGGCCAGGCGGACAAAAATCCCTGCGAAAACATAGAATACGACTACCGAGAGGGGGCGGGTGGCGCGGCGTTTCTCAACTGGCGGGGCGTATCGATTGTCGCGGCGGTAGGAGATGCGCAATACGGCCGGATGGCGGCACAGCGATCTAACCCGGAACTAACCCGCATTGCGCGCCACGCCCCCAGCAGCGCGCCAGAACGCCTTGCACCAAGCGCGAAGCGTCAGCGAGGGTGGGTCGATCCCTCGCTGACGCTTCGCGATTGACGGGCACGGGTGCGCAACGCGGGGCTAAAACGGCCTCATCGCCGAGAACTACTCGGCAGGCAGGAGACAACCGGCAACCAGACAAGAACCGGCCAAGGCGAGGACCATCGCCAGAGTCCTTCGGTCTGCAATTTGGATCGCGAGATCGAAACCCAACCGCCGACCGAGGCGATGCCGAACGACCAGTCCCGCGGAGGCCGCAACCAGGCCAAAGAGTTGCAGTTGCCACGCGTGTGCTCCCTGCCGCAGCAGTTCGTGGGCATCGTCGGCGCCGTTGGGGTCGCCAAAGAGTCCACCGATGCCAAGGTACGCGCCGTTGGCGATCAGGCACGTTCCCGCAAAGAACCGGCCGCACCAGCGACTCAAGGCGCCGCGGCGCGTGAAGACTATCGCGGACGTCCCTAGGATCGATCCCCAGCAGGCCCCGCCCCAGGCGACAAATTGGGGATGAGGATTGAGCGAGACGCGCGTGTGCCCGAGTCCGCGCGGCGGCAGTTCGACGCCCACGACACGCCCGCCGCTTAGCCAGACGTGTAGCACGTGGCCGAACTCATGCGTTGCCGTCATGGCAAGCCATGATGCGGCAAGGGTCGCGGTGAAGAACAGGCAGGCGAACGGGCGAACCATCAGTGTGACAAGCCGAGTTCGTTTCTATTGCTTCCGCCAGTCATTACAATCCGTTCCTGGGCTGACGGCAATTCGATGGATAGGTGACTATGCTTCGTCACCCATGCGGTGGTCTGTCCTTCCTTGGTCTCTCCGCGGTGCTGATCGCGCTGAGTGGGGTAACGGCGCGCGCCGACGGCGAAAAACTTCCGAGCCCGGGCATCAACGCGCCGCTCAACGGCTGGCGGCCGATGAGCGCCGAGAGCGAATGGAACCGGCCGATCGACGACGAACCCGTCGACCCCAACAGCCGGCAGTTGCTGGCCGCCATCCGCCACGCCTCGGGGCAGTTCGCGGGCCACGCCTGGCTGCACCCGGACTTCGGACGCGACGGCGGCATTCCCTATGTCGTCGTCGATCGGCCGCCCGCCACGCGTGTCTCGTTTGAGTACGCCGACGAATCGGACAAGGGAGAATACGCCGTTCCGCTCGACGCGCCCGTGGAGCCGGGAAGCGACCGGCACGTGCTGGTCGTCGACCGTGGGCGGAACAAATTGTTCGAGCTGTTC
This sequence comes from Pirellulales bacterium, assembly GCA_035550375.1. Taxonomy (GTDB): domain Bacteria; phylum Planctomycetota; class Planctomycetia; order Pirellulales; family JAICIG01; genus DASSFG01. The sequence goes on from DASZPH010000066.1 coordinate 156,916, forward strand.
GCGGCACGCCTCGAGGGACAAGGCTGGCGGGCCGGGTCGGGCGCCATCTTCGATCTGGCGGGGGACGACCGACAGAGGCCCGACGGCTGGACGAGCGCCGACGCCGCCGGCTTGCCCATCTTTCCCGGCCTGGCAAAGTACGACGAGGTCGCGTCCGGCGAAATCAAGCACGCCCTGCGCTTTACCGCCCCCAAGACGCGCAAGGCGTACGTCTTTCCGGCCAGCCACTACGCCAGCCCGCATACCGACGCGGGGTTGCCGCCGATGGGAATGCGCATCCGGCTGAAGAAATCGTTCGACACCCGGCCGTTTGCGCCGGCCGCCCGCACGATCCTCAAGTGTTTGCAGACCTACGGCGGCATTCTGGCGGACAACGGCGGCCCCTTCTTCGTCAGCGGCGCCCCGCACCCCGAGTGGGACACGGAGGATCTCGCCCAGATCAAACGCATCCGCGACGAAGTGTTGCTCGATTCGCTGGAGGTCGTGCGGATCGACCCGAAACGGTTGACCGTCGGCCGGTAGCGCCGGCGGCCCGCTGGGGACCTCTATCCCTGCTGTGCGGGCCAAGTATGATAGAGGGCACGCCACGAGTCGCCAGCTCGGGGCGCACGGTTCAGGTAGAGCAGTTCAGGTTACACGTGAAAACAAAATTCATCGAAATGTCGGGCAAGACGTTGCTGCGGATCATCCAGGAAGAGGAAGCGCAACTGGAGGCCCTGCACCGCATGGGCGTCGGCGACGACAGCATCGTGCGGGTGAATCTGCAGGGCGACATCGAGCTGCGCCGCGTCGATCGCTGGGACGTCATCGGCGGCATGCTGGGCGACTTCGCCCTTCGCGTGCGCCGCGAAACGGGGCTCGACTGGGCCTGACTGATCCGTCCCGGCGCGTGCGTCCGACGTTACGGGAGCCTGAGGCGATTGGCGTTTCCCTCGCATGTCGGCTGATCTCTGGGCTGTCGTCGAGTTTGTCGGCTTTGTCGGCGCCGCGTCGCTGTTCGCCTGCGGTGTCTGGAAGCTCGATATGCGGCTGCTGGCGGCCGGCGCGCTGCTGGCCGGCCTGGTCTGGTTTGGCCTCGGCTGCACGAATACCGACGAGTGGACCAGCCATGAGGTCGTCACCCTCCGTCTGCGGCCGGTGGACGCCACGAGCGGCGAAATGGTGGCCGACGCCGTGATCAAGTCCGTCGATCGGTCGCAGCCCGGCACCTGGGCAAGTTTCCGGCTGCCTGCCGGGCGGGACGCACCGCCGGACGGATCTGCCGCCTTCCTGGCGGTGTCGCTCGTCGTCGAGCTGCGGGTGCAAGGCTCGCTGGTCGAGCAATACCACGAACCGGCCATCTGCACCGAGGTGACGGACGAGGTCCTTCAGATCACGGCACCCGGCTATCGACCGTGGCGCGGCACCCTTTTGCAGTTGTTACCCAAGGGCTGGCCGATAGCATCTCTGGACAATTCGCCGATCGTCATCGAATTGAAACCGAGTTGAAGCGCCCTGTTGCGAATTTACTGCCCGGCGTGCAGCTTTCCGCTAAACTGAGGGCAAAGCTGTTTTTTGGGGAGCGTCCGCATGCCTTCTAACTCCCGATGTGCCAGGTGGCTTCTGCTCGCGTCAGCCGCGCTGCTCGTCTGGACGGCTACCGGGGCCGCCCAGTCGAAGCGAGACAAATCAAAGGGGGAGCAACCGGCTGGCCCCACGGACTACTACAGCGAGCACTTTGTCGTCCACACCGACCTGGCAGCCGACGAAGCCAAGGACCTGCTCGATCGGCTGGAAACGATGCTTTCGCTCATCTCGACCTACTGGGCCCGGCCCTGCGTGGGCAAAATCGAGTGCTACGTGGTCAAAGACCTGGACAAATGGCCGTCGGGGAAGATTCCCGAGGAAGGGCTGGCGCATATCCAGGCCGGGGCGGGCGTGACGATCACCTCCACGCTCGCAACCGGAGCCTTGTCGCTGTCGAGAGCGGTCGTCTACGCCGTGGCCGACCGGGGAACGCCGCAGCACGAGGCGGTCCACGCCTACTGCGGCCAAACCTTCGGCACGACAGGTCCCGTCTGGTACAGCGAGGGGATGGCCGAAATGGGCCAGTACTGGCGGAAAGACGACAAGAGCGTCCGGATCCACGACGTGGTGCTCGATTATCTGCGCGCCACGCCGCCCAAGAGTATGAACGAGATCGTCAACGGACAGGAGTTCACGGGCGATTCCTGGCAGAACTACGCCTGGCGCTGGGCGCTCTGCCACCTGCTGGCCAACAACACCAACTACGCGGCGAAGTTCAGGCCGCTGGGGCTGGCTCTTTTGAAGAAGGAACCGACTTCATTCGAGGCCGTTTACGGCGACATGGCCGAGGAGATCGTGTTCGAATACCGGTTCTTCCTGGGCCATCTCGAACAGGGTTTCCGCAGCGACCTGTGTAGCTGGGACTGGAAGCGCAAGTTTCGCTTGCCGAAGGGGAGCGCCGTCGTCACCGCCAAAATCAGGGCCGACCGCGGTTGGCAGCCGTCGGGGGTGCTAGTCGCCCAAGACACCCAATATCAGTGCGACGCGAGCGGCACCTGGCAGACGGCACAAAAATCGGATCCTGTGTCGGCAGACGGACGCGCCGACGACGGAACCGGAAAGCTCGTCGGTGTGATTATGACCGAAGACGATGGTAAAAACTATCAACTCGGCGACCCGTTCGACCTGGGCGCCGACGCCGTCTTCACCGCCGCGACCGCCGGCAAGCTCTACCTCCGTTGCCAGGACAAATGGGGCGAGCTGGCCGACAACAAGGGGACGCTCACGGTAAAGCTCAAGGCGGCCAAGAACAACCAGCCGACAAGCATTCCCGACCGGTGAATTGGTTCCCGGCCGGTAAACTTCTGAAGCCGGGAACCTTTCGCCTCCGGCTTTAGTGATCTCGCGAGCGTCCGCCGCGGCCACCGCCGCCGTAGCCACCCCGACCGCCGCCGCCACCGCCGCCCGGACGCGGAGTGCGTTCACGAGCTTCATTGACCGTCAGGTTCCGCCCCTGGAATTGCGAGCCATTGAGCGCTTGCATGGCCTGTTGGGCGGCATCCTGACCCTCCATCTCGACGAACCCGAAGCCGCGCGAGCGGCCGGTCTCGCGGTCCATGATCACCTCGGCCGAACGCACCGCTCCGTAGGCTGCAAACAGCCCCTCCAGATCCGAATTGGTGGTGGTCCAGGGCAGGTTGCCAACATACATCTTCATCGAACGACCCTTCAACAACAAACACGAAACAACAGGGAACCGTGGCAGAGTCCACGGAGCAAACGCTGGGGAAACGAAGCGAGCATAGCCGGGCAGAGAGGTGGGCCTGATGCGGCTTGAGGCCGCCTGTCGAAAATTGCTCGCTTGGACTTCGGACGCACGCCGCGGGCATGCCGCCCGCTAGCGAGAAGGGAACCCTTCTGAGGGTTTCCTATACTACATGCCGGGCTACTTTGCCAGACCAAATTTTTGATTTTTCCAACCGGCATCGGATACAGGCCGTTTTGCGGGTCTCCCGGTCGGTCATTTTGAAAGCTGACTTGCTGCGCACGCCGGGACCCGGCCAGATCATCTGGCGAGAGCCGCTGGCAGAGTAAACCCAACGCCGATCATGGTCAGAACCATTAGGTCGCGGATCGTAATTGCCCAGGTCGGCGGCCTCCGCGATGCGACAACATCTAGCGCCAGCTCGCCCAGCGATGCGGCGAAAAAAGGAGCAGACGTGATGCACACTATCACCATTAGGTCCGCATCGCGGAACATTCCCACTTCTATATTGCCAGTTAGCCATATCACGATGAGAGACGCCAGACTCACCAAGCGGAGAGCGGCTGCCAGCGTCCGGTTGCTGAATAGATGCGACGCAAGAAGGGCCGATGCGCAGCCCCAGGTAACACACGACCTAAAGTCGGCTTGGCAAAACAGAAAAAACAAGGGGCCGATACCGTGGCCGAATCCCACGATGACGCAACAAAAGCCGGCAATTACACCTGCCGATATTGCGGGATGAAGGATAGCAAGCCATATCTGGATCTCGCCGCCAGGTCTATCAGATCGGCTCATTGGCTCTCGGGGTCTTCCTCTCTTCCTGACGCACCGGTACGGCCTTGACCACTGCCCGTCTCCCGCCCTTGCGGCGCCCCGAACTCCTCCGGTCCTTGTCGACTTTTCCTCGCGAAATCGCCCCCTTTCGGGTTGCGGTGCCCAGTTCACGAGTTTCGCATTTCACGCCCGGTTAAGTTCACGATGGCGCACATCGAACTCGAGACTCCGAACCAGACGCGGTGCTAGGCGTGAAAGGTATACACCCGCCGGGCAACTTTACGCCGGGTATTCCCACGGACTGCGGTAGACGCGGCTCAGAAGCTGGTTGGCCTCCGAGTCGCCGACGATGACCTCCTTGTCGCCGTTCCATTCGATGCTGCGCCCCAGCTTCAGCGACAACATCGCCAGCAGACTCATGTTCGTCGACCGGTGGCCGATCTCGATGTCGCACACCGGCTGCCGGCCCGTTTTGATGCAGTCCAGGAAATTGGCGAAAAGCTCCTTGATGTTCTGCCTGTCGGGCTCGTTGAGTTGCGGGTCCTGGTGGATCGGCTTGCCGGGGCCGGTCGGGTAGAAAGTCCAGCCGTCTTCCCAGCCCATGTGAAAGGTCCCTTTCGTGCCGTAGAAGTAGCAGCCGATGTTGTGCTTCTCGGCGTCGTTGCCAGCGTAGAGCCGGTGCTCCCACACGGCGGTGAACGACTCGAACTGAAAGCTGGCCACCTGCGTGTCGGGCGAGGTGGTGTTGTCGCGTTTGATGGGTCGGCCGCCCGTAGAGAAGATGCGCCGCGGCCACTTTTCCTCCGTCCACCACAGTATCTGGTCCATCCAGTGGATGCCCCAGTCGCCGAGCTGGCCGTTGGCGTAGTCGAGAAATTGCCTGAAGCCCTTGGGGTGCATCGCCTTGTTGTATGGCACCAGAGGAGCCGGCCCGCACCACATGTCCCAGTCGAGGCCGGCCGGCGGCTCGCTGTCGGGCACCGGCTCGCCAGGTTCGCCGTAGTAGTGGACGAACGCCCGCACCATGCCGACTTTGCCCGCGTTGCCCTCCTTCAAAAACTTGATGCCCGACATATTGTGGGGCGACACGCGGCGGTGCGTGCCGACCTGCACCACGCGGCCGTGGTCGCGTGCGGCCTTGACCATGGCCCGGCCCTCTCGCACCGTGTGGCCGACCGGCTTCTCGACGTAGACGTGGGCGCCCGATTTAACCGCGGCAATCGTGATCAGCGGATGCCAGTGGTCGGGCGTGGCGACGATGACGATTTCCGGCTTTTCCTGGTCGAGCAGCTCGCGAAAGTCCTTATACGTCTTCGGCTGGTCGCTCGTGTGCCGGCCGACCTCTTCTTTGCAGGTCTTGAGCTGATTCTCGTCGACGTCGCACAGCGCCACGACCTGGCAGGCGTTGCTCCAGATGGCTTCGCGCAGAATGTTGGTGCCCCACCAGCCGCTGCCGACGAGCGCGGTGCGGTATCTCTTTTCGGCCTTGCTGGCCAGGATCAGATTCGGGGCCGAGAGCGCGACGCCCGCGGAAAGGGAACCCTGTACGAACTGGCGGCGATTGAACGGCATGATGACACCGGGCATGCGGGGTGACGGGACGTAGGTGCTGCTGGCGATTACCGCGAGGTTAACCAGGGCGCCGCCCCTTGACAATCCTGCGCTCCGCGCCGGCCTTCGCGTAGCGGTTGTTCCGCCTGCATCGATTCGTTCGGCGCACGGCGGATAAATACTTCGCACCGTCGTGTTGATAATTTGCCGCAGGCTCACGGCCGACGTAGGTAACCCTAGTTGCGTGAAATCGTATCGTCCTAAGTCAGGCTTGGCGGCGGTCACCCAGTCCGTCCGCATGCCTGTTCCTAGAGGGAAGCAGCGTGAACGTTGAAAACGGAGAGCCAGCCCTCGGTCACCGGCCGCCCGCGCTGAAGCGGACGAGCTATTGCCCGCCGCTTTTGCTCTACAACATGATGTATCGGCCGCTCGAATTCCTCGGGGAAGTCGGCAGCCAATTCGACATCGTGCGGTTGGGCTGGCTGGGCGTGCCCTTCTATCTGGTGATTCGCCCCGATCTGGTCAAGCAGATGCTCTCGGACACCAAGCGGTTCGAGAAGGGATCGCTGTTCAAGAAACTCGAAATCGTGCTCGGCAAGGGGCTGGTGACGCTCGATGGCAAAGACTGGATCGAAGCCCGACGCAGAATCAGCCAGGCTTTCGCGCGGGGATTGATGGCGGACCAGCAGGAGATCGTGATTCGCCATACCCTGGCCATGATCGATCGCCTCAAGGCGAACGGCGAAACCGTCAACCTCGACATCTTGCTGAGCGAGTTGATGATGCGGATCGCCATGGAGTTGCTCTTTGGCACGACGTCCGACGACGTGGACCTGGACGAGTTCCATGAGGCGGTCGACATCTGCAACGACTACGCCCGTTATCGCATCTGGTCGCTGGTGCCGGAAAAGTGGAACACGCCTCGCCGCCGGCGGTTCGTCAAGGCGCTGGCGACGCTGGAATCGGTCGTCAGCCGGGTGATCGAAGTGCGTCGACGTGACACCGAGCGGGCGCGGCGCAGCGACGTCTTGTCGCTGTTGCTCGAAGCCGGTTTCGACGGCGTCGAACTGCGCGACCACGTGATGACGATGCTTATGGCCGGACATGAGACGACGGCCGGCTCCGTCACGTTTCTGTTCGGGCTACTGGCGCAGCATCCCGAAATTCAAGACGACTTATACGATGAGGTGAAGGATCTTCCGACCGGGAGCGTGCCGCTTGGGCAGTTGCCTCTTACTGAGGCCGCCTGGCGAGAAGCGCTGCGCCTCTATCCCTCCGTCCCCATGCTCGATCGACAAGCGGTCACCGACGTGCAGTTAGGCGAATACAAAATCGAAGCGGGGGCCAACCTCATCTGGGCCCCCTACGTCATGCACCGCAAATACTTCTCGCACCCCGAGGCATTCAGCCCCAGCCGGTTTTTGCCGGGCGCGGTCGTCGAGCCGGGAACCTATATACCCTTCGGCGAGGGGCCGCGGATGTGCATCGGCAAGTGGTTGGCCGACATGGAGGGCTTGACCATCACCGCCCTGGTGAGCCGTGAATTCCAGATCGAGCAGGCCGAGCGTACCGCGTTAGGCGTACGTCCCATGATCACCTTGCGGCCGGAACGAGGCTTTATCGTGCGGTTCCGGCCCCGGTCGGCGGCCGCAGCAAACGTATCTGAAGAAGAACCGATCCTGCATCTAGCCGGCGCGGAGGGCTGACACTCGGGCGACGGCGGCAGACGGCAAGTGGGGCATACCGGGACAAGAGTTTTGCGTTTTTGAGGAGATTCGGAGAGTCATGGAGTCGCTAACCAACGGCAACAGCGCACCCCGTTTCAGCACCGTTCTGGGGGCGCTGCCCCCCAAAGAAAACACCGCCAGGCCATCGGCCGTTTCGCTCGACCAGAACAAACGTGTCGTGGAACGTATCTGGGACGACCTCGTTAACGGAGGGCGCCCCGATTCGTTGGAGGAACTCGTCAGCCGCCAGTTCGTCGATCATGCCCCTTTGCCGGGGCTTCCCTCCGACCTGGATGGTTTGCGTCAACGCCTGGCGATTCTGCACCGCGCGTTTCCCGACTTCCGCTCGACCATCATCGACCTTGTCGCCGAAGGGGACAAAGTGGTGGCTTTTGTTTTGTCGGAAGGTACGCACAAGGAGGATTTCGCAGGCATGCCCGCCACCGGCCGGCATTTCGCCATGCAAGAGATCCAGATTCTGCGCATTGTCGACGGCAAGATGGTCGAGCACTGGCAGGTGGCCGACGTCCTGGGGATGCTGGTGCAGTTGGGGCTGGCCCAGTCGCCCTGGTAGTTGTGTGAAGAACAAGGCGGGTTCCAACCTCGCGTGCGAGGAGCACACCGCTGGATAACCCGCTTTCACTCTGACTTGTCTCCCAAGCGGCGACTTGCTCGACCAAACTTGGTCAGCAAGTCGACGAACCCGCCGCCTATCGTCGCCACTCCCGCGGAAGGGCGTTCTTTCTCCGGAGCGAAAGGCGACCTCGGCGTTGCGCCGCCGCGAGAGGTCTACTAAAGACGGCCTCCGCCCTCTGTCAAGTGTCAGAAAAACCGGTCTTTCGGCCGCCCCCTCGCAGAATCTTTAGAGATTTTTCTGGGCCGTAAATCGTTGTTGGGTTTGCCCTTGTGTCGCCCGATTCGGGGCATGTTAAACTTTTCTGTTTGCAGCCTGGCGATTAGTCGGCCACATTCTCTTGAAGGGCGTTTGGTGATGAGCGTTCGTCGTAGCGAACGTCCGCCCGCGTTCCCTTAGGCGTAGTAAGAATACAGGGGGGAGGAGCGGTCAGGCGAACAACGACTGGCCGCCGTGGAGATGTTGCCATGAAGACTTTATCTGCCTTGTTGGTTTCGCTCGCGCTTGTGTCGTTAGCACAAGCACAAGAGCCGTGCCAGGAGTATCGTCTGGAATACGGGACGGTTTACGATGAACGGCAAGTTAATGCTTACCGCATCGAGTACGAAGACGCGCTGCAAGAACGGAAAATCACGACATTCCGTCCTGTTTGGGAGACCGAGTTGCGAACGCAACGGCGCGTCGTTCTGAAGCCCGTCTATGAAACGAGCGAGCGCGAAGAACACTACTTCGTTCAGCGGCCCCAATGGGAAGAGCACATCGAGGACCGCAGCTACGACGTTACTCGCAACGTCTGGGAGACGGCGGAGCGCGACGAGCGCGTGATCGTCAACCGGCCCGTGTGGGAGACGCAAGAGCGCGAAGAACGCTACACCGTGCGCCGCCCGGTCGTGGAGACGGCCGAGCGTGACGAAGTCTATACGGTGATGGAACCGGTGACCACGTATCGGCCTGTTCAGGTCGACCAGGGTGGGTTCGCCGAGCAACAGGTTTATCGTCCGGGTCCGGTCCGCAATCGGCTGCGCTGGCAGTCGGGTCAGTGTGTCGTGGATCCGCTTACCGGACGTACGGCCTATCAGCGGGGTGGGCTATTCTGGGTGCCGGAGCAGCAAGCGGGCGTGGTCGAGACGCAGCGAGTTTGGATACCGAACGTTGTGACGGCACAAGTGCCCGAAACGACCATGGTTCCCCGCACTGAGGTCCGCAAAGTCCCCATTCAGGTCTGCCGGTATCAGGACGAGCAGGTGGTGCGCAAGGTGCCCGTGCAGGTTTGCCGAATGGTGCAGCACGAAGAAGTGCGCCGAGTGCCCTATTCCGTCCTTAAGCAGGTGGTCGAGCATGTCGACAATAAAGTGCCGGTTCGCGTTTGCCGGATGGTGAGTGAAGAAGTCGTCCGCAAGGTGCCGTTGACGACCACGCGCTATGTGCAGCAGGAACAGGTCGACGAAATCCCGGTTCGCGTCTGCCGGCAAGAACAGGTGGAAGAAACGGTGCGCGTACCCGTGCGAGTCGAGAAGCGCGTGCCGGTGACTTACACCTACCGCGTGCCGCGGACGGTGGTCTACCGCGTGCCGATCGATCCCTGCGGCAATGTGATTTCGGTCGCGCCAGGGGTTGTGCCCGGCTCGGTCGTGCCCGAAGCGCCGGCGACGAGTTACCCCACGAAGAAAACCAAACAGGAGCCGACACGGGCTCCCGAGCGCAAATCGACCGAAGGCGAGGACGACGCCAACAAACAGCCCGAGCTTAACCCGGACGATCTGCCCAACGCCACCAACGAGGAATCGTCGGCTCGATTGCCGACCCGTCCAAAATCCACGAACGCCCAAAAGGTGATTCGATCGCACTACGAGCGCGAAACCTGAGCTACGTCAGGGCCACGGAACCAGCGCCGGGGCACGGGCCGGAGTGAATCTGGTCCGTGCCCCTTTCTTTTTGTGCCCGCGGGTGAGACAAACTAGGTAGCAGAACTCGTGACAGTTCTGGCCGCAAGCCGTAGCGACTCTCGCGAAGTCGGCTACGACGATCTGTCTCCTGCCTGGTTGCCGGCTCATGTCCATAACCGATGACGCTCGTATCACGCTCGACGGCCGGCGTGTGGCCTTCGCCGGCAAGCTGGCCGGCATGAGCCGCCGCGAAGCCCAACAGGCGGTGCGCGATCACGGCGGAATCCCTGTGGACCGCCTGGCAGACGCCCCTCAAATCGTCGTCATCGGCGAGGGGGACCTGTTCGTGGCAGACGTGGCCGATTGGTTTGAGGGGCACGACGAGCTGCGCGCCGCCGCCGAACGGGGCGAATGCTCGGTCATTACCGAGACGCAGCTTTGGGAGCAGCTTGGCCTGATCGACGGCGAAGGGGGTGTCCGGCGACTTTATACGCCGGCCATGCTGGCCGCTTTGCTCGACGTCCCGGTGGCGGTGGTTCGCCGTTGGCACCGGCGCGGACTCATCGTGCCGGCGCGCGAGGTACGCCGCCTGCCGTATTTCGACTTCCAGGAGGTGGCCACGGCGCGGCGCTTGGCAGAGCTGGTGGCGGCCGGCAATTCGCCCCAGCGGATCGAAAGGAAGCTGGCGGCTTTGCGGCGGCTGGTGCCGGGCGTCGAGCGTCCCCTGGCGCAACTCTCGGTTCTCGTCGAGGGAAAAGAGTTGCTGCTTCGTCAGGGAGATGGCCTGATCGAATCGGGGGGCCAACTCCGCTTCGACTTTGAGGCCCCCCCTTGCCCCAACCAAACGCCGCCGATCGCGCTCCCCTTTCTACGGCGAGCCGGCGGCGACGCTGACGCGCCTTCGATGTCGCCCGACGAGCTGTGCGGCTGGGCCGCCAGCAAAGACGACGAAGGCGAGTTGGAAACGGCGGCGGAGCTTTATCGCGCCGCCCTCGTGGCCGGCGGACCCAACCCGGCGACCTGCTTTGCGCTGGCCGAATTACTCTACCGCCTCGGCGACCTGCCGGCCGCGCGGGAACGCTACTACATGGCGATCGAGCTCGACGAGGACTACGTCGAGGCGCGCGCGAACCTCGGCTGCGTGCTGGCGGAGACGGGCCAGCACGAGCTGGCGGTGGCCGCCTTTCAGGGAGCGCTGAGCTACCACGGCGATTACGCCGACGTCCACTACCACCTGGCGCGCACGCTCGACGACCTGGGGCGGAGCGACGAAGCCCACGAGCACTGGCGAACCTTCTTGGAGCTTTCGCCCGACAGCCCCTGGGCCACCGCCGCGGGCGAGCGGCTGGGCCGCCAAGGCAGCCCCGGCACCCCGTGACCGGCCGCGGTCTTTTCCATGCGCAGAGGAGATCACGGTTTAGCCAAGAGATAAGCCAGCAAGTCGGCCATTTCCTGGGGCCGGATTTTCTTCTCAAAGCCCTCCGGCATCAGCGAGCGGCCGGTTCCGGAAATCTGCTCGATGTTCCGGCGGAGCACGGTTTCTTCGACTCCCTCCGCGCGACGCAACGTGACGCTCGTGGCCGTTTCCTCGGAAATAATGCCCGTCAGAATCCGGCCGTCGTCCAAGGCCACGACGTATTCCTGGAAGTTGGGGGCGACCTCGCGATTCGGGTCGAGCAGGCTCGCCACCAGCTCCTCTGGCGTGCGGTTGCGAATCGACAGCAAATTCGGCCCGACGTTGTGGCCGCGCTCGCCCAGCCGATGGCAGGCCTGGCACTCGCGCTGGAACACGACCTGGCCCCGCGCCGCGTCCGAGGCGAGCTTCAGCGCCGGGCGATATTCCGCCAGCACGACGGCGCGGGTGGCCGACTCGCCGGAGAGCAAACGCAAAGCCCGTTGACGGATGGCCGAGTCGGCGTGTTCCAGAAGGAGCGTGCGCCGGGCCGGAGGAATGTCGGCGACCGTGACGCGACGCGCTTCGACCGCGTCGAGCAGCGCGCCGATGCGTTCTGTACGCCCGAGCAAGGCCTGGATCACCTCACCCCGAACGCCCGGCGTGAAAGCCGCGTAATCTTTCAGTAAAAGCGGTGCCACCCCGGCGTCGCTGTAGCCCGACAGGGCGCGGATCGCCCCCATCTGAATCGTCTGCGGCTCACGCGGGGCCACCAGAGCGGAAAGCACGGCGGACGAACGGGCGAACTCGGCGGCTGATAGCAGGTCGATGGCCGTCAGTCGCCGGTCCAAAGCAGCCCCGCCATCGGCGGCCGTTTGCTCCGCGCGGTGGAGGAGCTGGTCGATGCGATTTGCGGGGGCCGAATCGACCGGCACGATGTCGTTTGAAAGCCTCTTTCCAGACCGCTTGAGGCCGCCGCCCAGCCCGATCAACAGGGCGGTACCGAGGTCTCCCGTCCCGTCGTCAAGTTTCGCGAGCCCGTCGAGCGTGGCCGTGATCTCCGCCGGCTTGTCGCGCGCGCCGACGACGACGGCCAGATCGCGGACCAGGGGGCCAGCGTGCTTGCCCGCGAGGAAATCGCCATCCGCCAGCAGCTCCGACAGCAACTCGGCGGCCGATTCGCCAGCCGAGCTGAGCACGGCCGTGCGAACCCAGAGGTCGGCCGCGTCGCGTCTGGCGATGCGGCCCAGGGCGGCCGCGACGGCCGAACGAATCGAATCTTCGTCTCCCCGGCCGATCAACTCGCCCAGGGTGAAGGCAACCTGAAACCGCACCCGAATGTCGTCATCGTCGGCCGCCGCGATGACCCGCCTGGCGAGGCGCGGCGATTCGAGCCGACGCTCGCTGAGGCGCACCGCCTGTTCGCGTATGCCCGGCGCCTCGTCGGCCAAGGCCGCGAGCAAGTCGTCGTCGGTCAGCGCCGACAGTCCCTCCAGCGACCAGAGGGCGTGCAAACGGCCGAGAGGGCTGGTCGTGGCAGAGAGCAGCTTGCGCAAGGGTGCGGCGGCCTTTTTGTCTTGCCGCTCGAAGAGGAGCCGGTGCGCCGTGTCGCGCCACCACGAGTTCGGATTTTCGAGCTGTGCAACCAGCTCTTCGACAGTCGCCTGGCCCAGCCTCGGCGGCGGCGGCGGTTTGAAGCCGACCGGCGCGAGGCGATAGATTCGTCCGCGGTCGCGACCGCTCTCCAGATCGAGCTGCGCCTTGATGTCGTCCGGAATCGACCAGGGATGCTCGATCGTTTCGCGATACATGTCGAGGACGTGCAGCGTGCCGTCGGGAGCGTTGACATAGTTCACCGGGCGGAACCAGAGGTCTCGCGAGCGGACGAATTCCGTGCGCTCGTCGCCGCGCACCGATCGAAACGTGACCCCATCCGGCGAGAGCACTTGCCGATGGACGAGGTTGCCGGCCACTTCGCCCAGAAAGGCGTTGCCGTAAAACTCCCGCGGGTAGGCCGCGCCGCGGTAGATGGTCAGCCCGCTGGAGGACGTAAAATATCCCTCGGCGTGGGTCTCGCTTCGCGGCGTGGCGGGATTGGCTTCGGCCGTCAACCGTGCCGCCCGCGCGACTCGCCAAGCCTCGACCGGACTGATGCGGTAGACGGGCAGCGTGTCACCCGACTCGGCCGCGTCGTGAACCGCGGAGGCAACCGGCAAGTACGGATTGCGGGCCAGGTAGCGGCTCGGCAGCACGACGTGCTGCACCGGGTTGCGGATGTTGCACACGAAGCGGTTGCCCCAATCGTCGAACGTGTTGCCGAACCGCGCTCCGCCCGAAATGGGCTCGAACGTGCCGTCGCGGGCGTCGAAACGATAATCGTTGCGGCCCAACACCCAGGGTTTGGCGTCGGGCCGGTCGGCCGGGCGTATCTGCCCGCCGTTGCCGGAGCCGGCGCCGTAGATCCGGTGGTCGAGTCCCCAGACCAGATTATTCATTACCGCCTGGACGTTGTATTTGCGGAAGCCCGTAAAAACCTTCCGCCGGACGTCGGCCCGGCGGTCGCCGTCGGTGTCTTTCAGATACCAGATGTCTGGCGTGGCGGCGACGAACACCCCGCCCTTCCAGAGCGCCAGCCCCGTCGGCCAGGAGAGGTTTTCGGCGAAGAGGGTGCCGCGGTCGAAATCCCCGTCGCCATCGGTGTCTTCCAGGATGCGCACGCGGCCGATCGGCCTGTCCATCGTCCGCTCGACAAATGGTTTGTCGGTCGCCTTGTCGGTGTAGGGGTAGTCCGACATCTCGGCGACGTACGCCAGGCCATTCTCGTCGTAGACCATCGCCACCGGGTCGGTGACCAGCGGTTCGGCCGCCAGAAGCTGCATTTCAAAACCGGGGTGCGTTTCAAAACTCTTCAACGCGCCGGCCGGCTCAAGCGGAGCCACGCGTGGCAAGGGTTCGTCGCCAGCCGTCGAGACGACCAGGCCGAGGACAAGAGTAGAGATGAACGTTACACGAGGCGGTTGTGGGCTCATTTGGCCTAGCTTTGACTGCTTGCCGGGAAGCTGTCAATTGCCGCCCCAGTTGGGCCTTGTTTTGAAAACGCCCTGCCGTCGCTCATCGTCGCCTTTCGCTCCGCGAAAGGGCGTTCTTTCGCGGGAGCGAAAGACGACATCGGCATTGTTTTGAAACAACGCTTAGAGTTCGTCAGGCCGCCCTCACCCCGGCTCTCTCCCGACCGGAGAGGGAGTGCGCTCCGCCCGTGAATGCTCTTCGTCCCATCACACCAGACAAATCGATGAAAGTCGCACGACGTGCCGCTACAATGCGCCCTACGGCCAGAGAGCGTCGGCAGGATAACCGACAAGTTGCGGCCGACAGTTTTTAGGTCGAAAACCGAGTCAGGCCACGGCGAAGACTCGATCTATGAGCAAACTACAAACCCCGCAACACGAAGCGACGCGCTCTTTTCTGCGCGTCGGGGGCCTGCTCGTCCTAGCGGCCGGCTTGCTGTTCACCATCATTGGGATGGCCAGTTTCTTCTCTGCATTCGGCGGCGGCGGTCCTCCGCGTTTATTCTGGTGCTGCTTCGTCGGGCTGCCGTTGCTGTTCGTCGGCGGCGCTATGTGCATGTTCGGCTTTATGGGTGCGGTCGCCCGATACACGGCAGCCGAGCGAGTTCCTGTTGCGACCGATGCCATCAGTGACATTGCCGAGGACACACAGGGTGCAGTCAAGACCGTGGCGCGTGCCATTACCGAGGGCATGAAAGAGGGATTGGCAGACAAGAAGCGGCCGGATGACTTGCCTGCCTGACCCCGGCGCTCGAGCGACCTGCCGCCGCGGTGGGGCGTTCTTTCGCGGGAGCGAAAGACGACTTCGGCATTGTTTTCAAAACAACGCCTAGAGTTCGTCAGGCGGCACTTACGCCGGCCCTCCCGAAGGGAGAGGGAGTTCAGTCGCCGAACGGGTTTTTGTGCGGGTCGCTGACGATCGGCCTGGCGGGGATCGTTTCCGCCTCACCGACGGCCCGGTCGTCGACCACGACAGGGCGGGTTGCGCCGGGCGGCAAATCGAAGGGCGGAGTGTCCGAGACCGTTTCCGCCGCCGCTGACGTCTCGGGCGACGAAACCGTCGCTGCGGGCAACGAATAGGTGGTCGTGGGCGAGGCGGCCGCGCTGCAGGCGCCGGGGCAGGGACACGCCTTGCCCTGGCAGCTCTTGCAATCCTGGCTGTTGGCGCATGGATTCAGGCTTTCCCACAACGTGCGCGTGGCCACGTAAATGCGGTCGCCCGGCATCACCTGGAAGTTGGTCGAGGTGTCGCCCTGCTGGACAATCCGCTTGTAACAGATGGGAATCACCGTCCGGCAGCCGCACGGTGCGCTGGGACGGCTGAGAACGATGTTGCACTGAGAAGCCTTATCGGTCATCCCGCCAGCCGCCAGAATGGCGTCGAGCACGGTCTCTCGGCCGATGAGCGGATAACTGCCCGGCGAGGTCACTTCGCCCAGCACGTAGTACACCGCGCTCTGCGGATCGATCAGCCGCACGTTGACGGCGCCGGCTTCCTTGTCGACGGCCTTGATGGCCGCCTGCACGTCGTTTTCGATCTGCTCCAGCGTCTTGCCCGCCACCACCATCCGGCCGAACCTCGCCAGGTCGATCGTGCCGTCGGGCAGCACCGTTTGGTCGGCCGGAAAACGTAGCGGCGAGTCGAGCGAGATCGGCTCAACCAGCAGCACGTCGCCCGGCTGGATGACGTAGGTCGGCAGGACGGTCTTCTCGAGCTCGCGCGGCACCAGCACGTTGGCGGGCACCGACTTGCGTACCTCCTTCGTCGAACTGAGCAGATAGTCGCCCGTGGGAAAGAGGGTAAAACTACCCGACGGCCCGGAACAACCGGACGAGACGACCAAAACGGCCAGTGCGACCCAGAGCGGGCGGCGCAGCGCGACAGTCGAACGGCAACAAAGCATGACCCATCCTCGGCTGCGTTCTGGGGGACAACCATGTCCGCCACGGAACGGTTCATCCTTAACGCCGTCGCTCGGCCGCGGGGCCACGCACGACGGCGATCTGAAGCCAGGCGCCGAGGTCCGTTCGGTGCGCTAGAACGATCTTCGGCGCGGACGACAAGAAACTCCAGCGGCGACACATGCGCCTGCCGTCAACGGCCCTCTCTTCTGGGAGGAACGCGGCCTGCCAACGCACTCCCGCACGCTACACTCCCTCTCCCGGAGGGAGAGGGAGAAAGAGGTTTCGGTCAAACACTCCCTCTCCCTTCGGGAGAGGGCTGGGGTGAGGGCGGCTCGAGTTGCCGCAGATCCCTTAACTCCCATCTGCGCCTCCTTGGCAATCAGTTCCGCGAGGGCATCCCGGCCCCCTAACACGCGGACTGGCAGTAAAAATCGACGACATAGGGCTCGATGCGGTGCTGACGTCGTCCTGGGATGGCTAGGATGGAAACCGTGAGGTGCTGTAAACCGCCCTCACCCCGGCCCTCTCCCGGAGGGAGAGGGAGAAAGAGGTTTCGGTCAAACACTCCCTCTCCCTTCGGGAGAGGGCTGGGGTGAGGGCGGCTCGAGTTGCCGCAGATCCTTCATTCCCATCTGCGCCTCCCTGGCAACCAGTTCCGCAACGGCATCCCGGCCCCCTAACACATCTTTCGTCGTGGCTCACACCGTCGAGTTCAACAAGCAATCGCGCGGACTGGCAGTAAAAATCGACGACATAGGGCTCGATGCGGTGCTGACGTCGTTCTGCGATGGTTAGGATGGAAACCGTGAGATACTGTAAACCCCCCTCACCCCGGCCCTCTCCCGGAGGGAGAGGGGAGGAGTGGGCCGAACCTTGCCGGTTATTCGGAGGCTGCCTTGCGGACGGCTTCGCGCACCAGGTCGAGGGCGTGTTGGCACCCATCGGGCAAGGTGGGGGTGAACCGGTCGACCGCCTCTTGCGCTTTGTCGATCTTCTTGCGGCGATCTTTTTGGTTCATGCCGATCGAATCGAGCAGGTTGTCATAAACGTCGGCGAGCTTGCATAACTGCACGGCAACCGGCGCCGCGGCCAGCCCGTCGTGGTACTCTCTCTCACGGTGCGGCTCGGCGAGCCGCTTGTCTTTGGACAGGGCTGCCACATAATCGGCCACCCGCACTCCGAACGCCTCGCTGAGATCGTCGTGGTCGGTCTTCGTGTCTTCGATCGTGTCGTGCAGCACGGCGGCCATCAGCGTTTCGACGTCGGATACCCCGAACAGCCGAGAGACGATGGTCATCACTCGCAGCGGGTGGGCGATGTAAGGGGTTTTGCCGTCTTTGCGGAAATGCCCTTCATGGGCGCGGGCCGCGAAGGAAACGGCCGAGAGCAAGCGATCGAGATCGGTTGTGGGCGCGGGCTGGTTCATGATGCGCCCCATTAGAACTGGCCCGGTGGTTTGGGGTCCAGTGGCCCGAAGCGACGGTAAGCGACGGTGCTCCGATTCACACGTAACTGCCAGCCGACCTCGCTGCGTCGGCCGGGGTCCCTGTGACTAGCCACGGATAAACGCGGATAAACCCAACTGAAGGGTTTATTGCCCCCGTCGATAGCGTTTGATGTAAGGCCGCAGCCCGGCGTGCTCAAAGGCACCGTTAATGCGTCGACGTGATGCGTTCAGTTCCTCTTCGATCATGGCATTTTTGCGGATCCAGTCGCTTCATCCGTGTTGATCCGTGTTCATCCGTGGCTATTCCAGAAGTCACGTCTGAATTGCGTAGACGACGGTACGGGCAGGAGCGTGCCTTGACCCTATTTGATCGCCGTGACGATCTCGCGCACAAAATTGACCGACGGCTCGCCCCCCTTGCCGCTCAGCTCGGGCGGAATGTATCGCACGGCCTCGCGAGGCCTCTCGGGCGTGCGAAAGTTGTCTCCCTTTTGCCAGATGGGCCGCTGCTCGTTGATGCCGCCGAACTCGCGCGTGCCGGCGACCCGGCAGGGGAACCAATAGCCGTCCCCGTCTTCGTCTTGAAGATAAAACTCCGGGTAGCAGTACTTGGGCACCCAGACGGTGCGGGCCGGGATTTCGCTCGCGCGGCACAGCGCGATGAACAGCCAACAAAGCCCCTCGTGGTTGCTCGCCTTGTCGCGCAAGGTCTGCATCGCGCCCGGCTGCGGCTGTTTGTCGCGGTTCTCGATGTTGTTCCGCACCCAGTCGAAAAGGGCCTCCGCCTTTTGCCAGTCGTTGGTCGATTCGCTCGTGCCGGACAGAATCCTCTTGGCCAGGGCCTTGATCTTGCCGTGCTGGCTTTCGATGCCCGGGCTGGGCGCCAGGTAGGAACGCACGTCCTTGGGCAGTTTCTTGGGGTCGGCCTTGACGAGCTTGCTGGGGTCGTCGGGAGGCAGCAGGGCCTGCCGCGTGATCTCGTAGGTGACGAGCACGGCCGCCTCTTGTCCGGCCGGCAATTGGGGAATGTTCACCACCATTTGCTGCACGTTGTCCACCGTGCGATGGCCGATCTTGGTGGCCAGAGGCGAAAAATCTTCGTCGACCACCTTCACCTCCTGTTCGAGCCAGTCCCCCGGCAAGGCGACCGAACCGGTCAGGCCGGCACAGGGTCCCGACCTGGCCGTCACCACCAGGCCGATCTTCCAACGCTCCACGGTTTTTTCCTTGGCCAGCTTGGGTCCGTTGCCAAAGTCGTCGTCGGTGAACACCTGTGCCGTCGCGCGGCTGGACAGGCAAAGCACGGCCGTCAGGCAGAGAAAAAGTCGTATCATGGCGCCTCCAGGAGTGTCCGCTTCCAGTCTAATTCGCGGCCCGGGGCGATGCGCCGAGTTTCCTGTTTTCGGCCGAAATCGGCGACTTACGATTCGCCGAGCGTCGACTTGCGGCGCAGGATGTGATGATAGTGCTGGGCGAAACGGTGGGCCTCGTCGCGGACGTACTGCAGCAGGCGCAGCGCGTAGGCGTGGCGGCTGAGCCGCAGGGGCTCGTCGGCGCCGGCCACATAAATCTCTTCCTCGCGCTTGGCCAGCGAGATCACCGTGGGGGGCTCGATGCCGAGCGTCTCGAAGGCCGCCAGGCCGGCGTTGAGCTGCCCCTTGCCGCCGTCGATCAGGAGCAGGTCGGGAAACGCCTCCTGCTCGGCGCTGAGCCGCTGAAAACGCCGGGCCACCACCTCGTGGATGCTGGCGAAATCGTCGACGCCGGCCACCGACCGGATCTTGTACCGCTTGTACCCCGGCTTGAAGGGCAGCCCGTCGATGAACTGCACCAGGCTGGCGACCGTTTCGTCGCCACCCAGGTGCGCGATGTCGACGCCCTCCACCACCCGCGGCGTTTCGGCCAGCTTCAACACCTTTTTCAGCCCGGCCAGCCCTTTCTTGGGGTCGATGTAAAAGACCTCGGGCTGGACGTGCGTGTCGAGTTCGCCCCGCTCGTCGAGCGTCTCAAGCATGCGGATTTCGTCGCGTAGCCGCGCGGCCTGCTCAAACCGCAGCTCCTTGGCGGCGGCCGTCATTTCCGCGCGCATCTGTTTCAAGAGCGACCCCTTCTTTCCCTCCAGAAACATCTTCAAACGGTTGATGTCGCGGCGGTACTCTTCCTTGCTGATCCGCAGGTTGCACGGCGCGGTGCACTGGTTGATGCTGGCCAGGAGGCAGGGGCGAAACCAGCGCCATTTCTCGTCCCCCTCGTCGATGTCGAGGGAACACGTGCGGAACTTGAAGATCTTCTGCAGCACCTGAATGGCCCCGCGCAGGCCGCTGGCGCTGGCGAAAGGGCCGTAGAGCTTTGTGCCCCGTTCGCTCGGTTCGCGGGTGAATTCGACCCGCGGAAAATCTTCTCGCGTGTAGATTTCGAGGTAGGGGAACGTTTTGTCGTCTTTCAGCTCCTGGTTGAACTTCGGCTGGACGTCCTTGACGAGGCGGGCCTCGGCGAGCAGGGCGTCGACTTCGCTTTCGGCCGGCAGGAAATCGATGTCGGCGATCTCGCGCACCAGTTCGGCCGTGCGACGGTCGAGCGCGGCGGCCTTCAAAAAATAGCTGCCGGCGCGGGCACGCAGGTTCTTGGCCTTGCCGACGTAAATCACGCGGCCGGCGGCGTCTTTCATCAAATAGACGCCTGGCGACGGGGGAAACTCGCGGACCTTGGCCGCGGCCTGCCGAAAGCCGGGCGTCTGCCCGCGATCGCTGCTGGCCTCGAGAAGCTGTTGTTGGAGATCGGTCTCTTCAGACATGGCGATGAATCGATGAGCAATCCGTTACATCTCCATTGTAGGCCGCCCGTCGCCGGGAAGAAGGCGAGGGAGGGGCGCGTCACCCGATTACTCGTGCCGCAGTGCTTCGATCGGGTCGAGCGCCGCGGCCCGGCGCGCGGGGTAGAGGCCGAAGATAATCCCCACGGCCACGGCAATCCCGAACGCCAGCGGAATCGACCAGTTCACGACCGCCGGTTCCAGCTCTCGCACGACGTCGGGCAGGTTGCGCATCGCGCCGGGGAACAGGCCGGTTAGAGCGTTCCGCAGCAAGCGGATGGCCGGACGGCAGGTGAGACCGCCGACGATGCCCGTGACGCCGCCGACGACCGACAGCACCACCGTTTCCATCAGGAACTGCCGGGCGATGTCGCGCTGCTTGGCCCCCAGCGCGCGGCGGATGCCGATCTCGCGCGTCCGCTCGGTGACCGTGGCCAGCATGATGTTCATGATGCCGATTCCGCCCACCAGCAGCGAGATGGCCGCAATCAAGCCCAGGAACAAAATGAACATCAGGCGGGTTGTCTTGGCCTGCTCGAGCAGCTCCAGCGGCACCGTCACGCCGAAGTCGGAGGACGGATGGTAGTCGGCCAGCGTGTTCTTGATGATCTCGGACGTGGGAAGCACGTGCTCGACGTCGTCGACCCTCAGGGTGATCTGGCTGAGCTGGACGATCTCCCCCTCGAACGAAGCGTTGCGCAGGGTGATCACCAGGTCGCCGATCCGCAGCCAGAGCGTGCTGATGGGAATGTAGACGTCGTGCGAGTAGTCCTGCGAATCGAGCGAGCCCCCGATGCCGGCCGACGGAGCCCGCTCGCGCGTGACGCCGATCACCACGTAGTAGTCGGTCTCCACCTTGACCGATTGCCCCAGCGGATCCTCGAACGGGAAGAGCCTGGCCGCTGTGCCGGCCGCCAGCACGCAGACGTTGGCGTGGTCCTGGAGGTCGGCGTCGGTGAGAAAACGGCCCTGCTCGATCTCGAGTCTTGTGGCCTGCGCGTAGTCGGGCGTGCAGCCGACCAGCCTGCCGTCGATCAGACGGTCCAGAAAGCGAAACTCTCGTCGCAGTTCGCGGACCGGAAAGGCACGCCGAATCGTGGGAATGGTTTCGCTGAGCCGGGCGAAATCGTCGCGGGTCAAGCCGTAAGGTACCGGCCCCTCGCGGCCGGCCAGCGTCTCGTTGGGGGGCTTGATCGAGCGCACGATGATGTTCTCGGCGCCCAGGCCCTCGATCTGCTTCTGCACGGCGGCGCTGATCCCGTTGCCGATCGCCAGCAGCCAGATGACGCTCGCTACGCCGATGAACATGCCCACCACGGTGAGCAGCGATCGCAACGGGTGCAGCAGCAGGTTTTTTACGCCGAGCGACCAGGTTCGCAGCCAGAAGACGTTCATCCGCCCGCGCCCGCGTTGGCGGCCGGTCCCGAGTCGGCCGCCGGCTTGCCCGCCGCGTCGGCCGGCTGCGCGCTGGACTGCGAAGCTTGCTCTTCGCTCTTGGTCTCGTGGGAAGCGATCTTGGGCACTTCAAGGTCGACGGCCGGCAGCCCTACTTCTTCCAGATGGGCGCGCGGGTTCATCACCACCTCTTGCCCGTCATTCAGCCCTTCGCGGATCACCAGAAACTTTTCGTTGGTCGAGCCGATCAGCACTTCGCGGGCCGCCAGCTTGCCCTGTGGATCTCGCACCAGGCAGTAGAACTTGTCGCCCCGTTCGACGACCGCCTGCACGGGAACCTGCAGTACCTTTGGCAGCGTTTCCACGCGGATCGCCACATGCGCTGACATGCCGGGGCGAAGCGCCTGCGGCGGCTCGTTGATCTCCACAAACGTCGCGTATTCCTTAACGTTGGCGTTGAACCAATTGTCGCTGCTCGGGTAGGGGTTGACCTTTATCACCCGGCCTTCGAGTGCCAGTCCCGGCAGCGCGTCGAGCTCGATCTTCACGCTCATGCCGGCCTTGACCCGATCGACCCGCGCCTCGCTGATCCGCGCCTTCACCTGCATCTTTTTGGGGTCGGGCAGGCGGATGATGACTTGCTGTTCCCGCACGCGCGTCCCGGGGCGGATGGCGTTGTCGCCGTTCGATCGCCAGCGTTCCATCTCGGCGTAGACGACTTGCCCGTCGATGGGCGCCTTGATCGTGCATTTATCGAGCTGTTTTTCGATGTGGGCCAGCTTTTCCAGCTCCACCTCGTGCTTGGCGCGTTCGGCGGTGACTTTGGTCTCGGCCGTCCGGATGTCGGTTTCATGCTCCTTCACGGTCTTGGCCTTGGTGAAATTGCGCAGCACGTCGAGTTTGATCTGGGCCACATCCAGTTCCTTGCGATACTTGTCGACGGCAAACTGGTCGGCCTCGAACTTGGTCCGGTCGATGTAGCCTCGCGACCACATCTTGCGGCTGTGCTTCAGGCAGCTCTCGGCGCGGCGGATATTTTCCTCGGCCACGAGCAGTTCGCTTTCCAGCTCGGCCTCTTCCTGCTTGAAGGTGCCTTCCTCGTATTCCTGCTTTGCGATCCGCAGCGCCTCCAGGTCGTTCTGGGCCTCGGCCAGGGCGGCCTCGCTGGTGCTTACGTCGATGAGTTGCTTGGCGCGATCCGTGCGTAACACCGCGTCGTCCAACTTGACCAGGAAGTCGCCCGCCTTGACGAGCGTTCCCTCGGCGACGATTTCGATGATCCGCACCCCCTCTGCGTTCTGCGATTGCACCTCGCACACGACATTCACGTTGGCGGAGCTTTCGACCTCGCCTCGCTCCACCACGTCGTGAACGAAGGCGCCCGTTCGGGCGCGCTCGACGATGAGCTGAGCATGGGGAGCAGGCCAGAGAGCGCCGCGAAGTGACCATCCGCCGGCTGAAATGGCCGTCACCGTCGCGGCGATTACGACTACCGATCGCCAGCGAGCGCGCTTGCCGACGGACGTCCGATTCGACTGCATACCGTTACCCTTCACGGCATCCCAGAGTGCAAAACGTCACGAAGCCATGTGAAACGGAACGATTTTACGTCGCCCACAAGCGCGTGTCATCAGCAGAGCGCCAAACCATGTTGGAGGCGGCGTTACCGCACGTACCGATACGTGCCGCCCGACACCTGCGAGATGGCTTTCAGCATCGGTTCTCCCTTGCGGCTGGCGAAACCGATGGTGTGAACGGGAATCCGCTGGAAAATCTGAAATTGCGACACGGTTTGGGCGAGCGCCGGATCAAACTTGCCGTCGCTGAGCAGGTAGACCGCGTCGGGTTTCATGGCCAGGGCCACCGTCAAGGCCGGCGCGGGGTTTGTCTCGCCGCCGCAGTGGACCGTCTTCAGCCAATCGGCAACCGACTGCACGTTGGCCGGACTGGCGGCCGCCATCCCGAGCGACGGCATGAGGGTCGCGCCACTGTTGAACAAGACCACGTAGAACGATTGGTCGGGGTGCAGCTTCTCGATCGACTGGTACAGTTCGGCTCGGGCCCGGCGAAAACGGCTTCCCGACATGCTGCCGGAGATATCGACCACAAACACGAATTTGCGCCCCTCGGCCTCGACGCCGTAAAAGCTCGCCCCGCGCCCCAGCCTGCCCCGCGCCTCGGTGCCCTTTTCGTCGATTTCCGTCGCCACTTGGGCGAGGGTGCCCGCCAACTTTGACCCAGCTTTTCCGTTCGACAGATCGGCCGGTGACGCCATGTTCCGGCTGAGCCACTCGGCGATGGCCGGGTTTTCTGCCTGGGGCTCTGCGGCGACTTCGTCCGGGTCGGCCGGCGATTCGATCCGGCGGTCAGACGTTTCAGGCGACGCTTGCGTCAGAAGCTCGGGCTCGATGGCCGCCAGCTCGTCGCTTGCCGATACGGTGAGAGCGGGCTGCGAGCGAATCGTGTCGCGCAGTCCGCCCCCGCCGACAACCATCGCCATCGTTATCAGGGCGGCCGCGTGCCCCGCGCCGCTCGCCAGGCAGGCGCGCACCGCCGGCGACGAGTCGACCAGAATATGGCCGCAACGACCGACGATTTGACCAAGGTTGCAAGCGCGCATCGCTACCCGTTTTTGCGTGTCGCGAACACCTGAATGTCGCACACAGCACGACATTCGGCGCTGTAACCTGCCATTACAAGCAGTGATACGGCTTGGGTCAACGAAAATCTGGCCCAGGAGCCCCTCCGCCCGCTCGCTCTGCCAGCGGATTCGGGGGTAATGGCGAGTTCACGGCCGCAATTCTATCCCCCGACGTTGCACGATAAAATGCGCGCTGGTCACCGGGATCGCAAAACGGAGGAGTCGGCATGCCCAGCAACGTCTCGCCCCAACTCATTTTCGACACTCTGAACGCCTTTCAGCGCTCGGCGGCGTTGAAGGCGGCCATCGAGATCGATCTCTTCACGGCCATCGCCACCGGGCACGACCGCGCCAACTCGCTTGCCTCGGCCTGCGGCGCCGCGGAGCGCGGCGTGCGCATCCTGGCGGATTTTCTGGTCGTGAGCGGCCTCTTGACCAAGTCAGAAGATCGGTGGGCACTCACCGCCGACTCGGCCATGTTCCTCGATCGCCGATCGCCGGCCTACTTGGGCAGGGCGATCGAGTTCATCGGGTCGGACGACCATCGCCGACGCTTCGAGAACCTCAAGGCCGTCGTCAACGCGGGGGGAGCGCCGGCTGACGACGAAAGCGTTCTCGTCCCGGAATACGACGCCTGGGTCGACTTCGCCCGCGGCATGGCCGGCGTCATGGCCATGCCGGCCGGGCTGCTCGCCCAACGCGTCGCCGCTGAGAACCCGGCCGCCATCAAGGTGCTCGACATTGCGGCCGGTCACGGACTCTTCGGCGTTTCTGTGGCTCGCCACAATGCCCAAGCGACGATCGTCGCGGTCGACTGGCCGAACGTGCTCAGCGTGGCGGCGGAGAACGCCCAGCAGGCCGGCGTACACGACCGGCATCGGCTTTTGCCGGGCAGCGCTTTCGACGTTGATTTTGGCGGCGGCTACGACGTGGTTCTGCTCACCAACTTTTTGCACCATTTCGATCGCGCGGCCATCGACCTGGTGATGCGCAAGGTGCACGCCGCGCTCAAGCCGGGCGGCCGCGCCTACGTGCTGGAATTTGTGCCCAACGATGACCGCGTGACCCCGGCCACTTCCGCCGGATTTGCCTTGGTGATGCTTGCCACGACCCCCGCCGGCGACGCCTACACATTTGCCGAATATGAGCAGATGTTCTCCGCCGCCGGTTTCACGCGCAGCGAATGCTCGAATCTCGAACCGACGATGCAACAGGTAATCGTGACACATCGCTGACAATCAGCCGAGTCGGCCGGCCGCGTCACTTTCGTCTGACCCCGTTTACCTCCCGAACGGCCGCCACCTCGTTGTCCCAGTACGTCGGCAGCCGGTCCCAAGGGTTCACGCCGTTGTCGTCGGTAGCGTAGAAATAACCCAGGTGCAGATCGACCGCGCGCCGCAGACGCTCGCTCATCTGTTGTGCGTCGCGCGTATCGTAGGGCAAGGCCGCCGAGCGCCGCCGCTCGGCGTCGCCCCAGCCGGCAGCGGGCGCGAACCGGTCGTACCCCTCGTGATGCTCGAAGACACAGATCGCGTCCGGGCATGAACCGGCGAAGTACGCCGCGTCGCAGGGCACGCCCGGATTCGAGGCCACAAAGGCGCCTTTGATTTTGCGGCGAGCGTAGTCGAACGCCGCGCGGTAACGCTCTAACCGCGAGGCGTCGCCGGTCTGCTCGTCGAAGAAAATGCCTTCGACGGCCGGGTAGAACTGGCACCAACGGTCGATGTCGGCCTTGACTTGCTCGATCGACCGCTTCGCGTACTCCGTGCTCACATAGCCGATCACCTTCACGCCAGCCTTGCTTGCGCGGGAGATAACCTCCACGTAGTTCGGGTCGAGCCGCTCACCCGGCCCGGTGGCCGGATTGGCGATGGCCACGATCGGAACCTCTTTCGCGGCGGCGATCAGCTTGTCCCATTCCTTCAGCCCCTCGCCGGCCGGGTAGAAGTAGGCCGGTACGAAGAGCTTGACTTCGTCCGGCTTCGTCTGGGCGAGAACGTCGCCGCACAAGGCCGCCGGCGGCATGACCAGCAAACAGAACGCATAGATTTCACGTCGCATCGGTCGGGTTCCCTTTCTCTCCGCTGGCGTCCTCGCGGCGGCTCTTTCCCTCGCGCAAGCGGGCGCGGATATCGACCAGCCGCCTGGCCAACTCTGCTTCGAAGCCGCGAGGCACGGGCCGATAATACTCACGGTCCACTCCCAGGTAATCCTGCGCGGCGATTCCCTCGGGAGCATCGTGGGAATACTGGTATTCTTCGCCGTGGCCCAATCGCTCGGCTCCCTTGTAATGCCGGTCGCGAAGGTGGACCGGAACCGGCAACAGCCGGCCCTGGGACACATCGCGGCGGGCCTCGCTGATGCCGACCGTGGCCGCGTTCGACTTGGGCGCGCAGGCGAGGTACGCGACCGCCTGGGCGAGCGGCAACTGGCACTCGGGCAGGCCGACGAACTCGCACGCCTGCATGGCGGCTACCGCCAGGGGCAGAGCCTGCGGATCGGCGTTGCCCACGTCCTCGCTGGCGGCGATGACGATCCGCCGCGCCAGAAACCGTACGTCCTCGCCGGCTTCCAGCATCCGGGCCAGCCAATAGAGGGCCGCATCGGGGTCGCTGCCGCGGATGCTCTTGATCAGCGCGCTGGCGGCGTCGTAGTGGGCGTCGCCCGTGGCGTCGTATTCGACCGCTTTCCGCTGCACCGACTCCTCGGCCAGAGCACGCGTGAAGACAAGCGGCCGTTCGTCGCTCGACAAGACGCCCACCTCCAGCGCCGCCAGCGCGCGGCGAGCATCGCCGTCGCTCGTTTCAGCCAAGAACTCAAGGGCGTCCTTCTCCAGCCGCACGTCTTCGTTGCCCAGGCCCCGCTCGCGGTCTGAAATCGCTCGCCGCAGCAGGGCCTCGATGTCGTCGCTGGAAAGAGGCTGAAACTGAAAAACCCGGCTACGGCTGACCAGCGCGCTAACGATGGCAAAGAACGGGTTTTGCGTCGTCGCCCCGACGAGCACGAGCGTGCCGTCTTCGACGTCGGGCAGGAGGACGTCCTGCTGGGCCTTGTTGAAGCGATGGATCTCGTCGACGAAGAGCAGAGTTTTTTGCCCGGTCGCCGCCAGCCGGTCTCGCGCCTGGTCGATCACCTCCCGTAGCTCCTTGACGCCGCTCGTTACGGCGTTGAGTTGCCGGTAGTGGCTGCGGCTCTCGGTGGCCAGGAGGCGAGCGAGCGTCGTCTTGCCCGTACCCGGAGGGCCGTAGAAGATGACCGATCCCAGTCGGTCGGCCTTCAACAGCCGGGCCAGCAGCTTGCCTTCGCCCAGAAAATGCTGTTGGCCCACGAATTCGGCCAGGGACCGCGGCCGCATGCGCGCAGCGAGCGGTTCGGCCCGTCGTCTATTGGCCGTTTCGGCGTCGTCGAAAAGAGATTTGCCCATGCCTGCATTCTTACCACCAATGCCGGCTCGGATTCCAGGGCCAGTAGCTCCGCCGCTCCCCCCCGCCGAAATGAAATTCGACTCCCCCCAGCAGTTCGACGTTGTTCAGAGTCCGCAGACCCCCGTTGCCCGAAATGGTGATGTTGTCGCGGATGTCGGCGCGGAAGGCCACGCGCGACCCGTAGCGATACTTGATGCCGCCGCCGATCGGCAGGTTGAAGGTGTCCGGGTGGAGCGTGCCGTTGGCGGTGCTGACAATCTGGACATCGCCCAATCCGCCGCCGATGGAGAAAAAGGGACGCCAGCGCGTGTCGCCGAAGGGATAGTAGAGCAAATTCGAGTCGAAATAGAAAATCTTCTCGTAGCCGATTTCCGTCGAGTGGGTCCGATCGAAGAGGAACACCTTCGAGAATCCGAATCGAGTCTCGCTGCCGAAATGAGCCCCGAAATCCCAGCCGAGGCGAAATCCGGTGAAATAGCTCGCGCCGTTGCGAAACTCCGGAACGACGGGAGCGGTGACGAACAGCGCTCCCTCGAAAACGCTGATGTAGAAGGGGCGAAATTGCCAGCTTTCGCGCATCAGCGGCTGCCTCGCCGGGCCGATTCGCGGCATGCGCTCGAATAGTCGTTGTCGCCCCGGCGGCAAGAGGTCTGTA
Organism: Pirellulales bacterium; assembly: GCA_035550375.1. GTDB lineage: Bacteria > Planctomycetota > Planctomycetia > Pirellulales > JAICIG01 > DASSFG01. The sequence continues at coordinate 185,500 of DASZPH010000066.1, forward strand.
TCGAGCAACGGACCGGCGACCGCGCCCGGCGCGAGCTCTTCCGGCATGGCCTCCGGCGCGGGACCATCGGAGGGCGGTGAGAGGATGTCAGGCGTCAAGGTCTGCGGCGAGGTGGCCGCCTGGGGCGGCTCGGATGCGTCTTCTTCCAGCCAGCGCGGCGTGACGGGTTCCAGCACGGAACGCTTGGAGGGACGACCGGGCGGCTGGGGCAAGTCCACCTGGGCCTTGGCCACGATGGCAGCAAAGCGGTTCGCCGGCGACGAAGTCGTCGGTTGGCCATCGTCTGCCGCGCCGGTACTGCCGGCCGCGGGCCGGGCAGACTGTCCGCGGGCCGTCGCCGGCAATCCGGTCGACAACAGCATGGCAAACGTCACCATGACGGCCCAACGGTGAGTCATAAGCGACTTCAGGTTTGCGCCGCGATCACGAGCCCAAGGTGTCAGCCGGCGGCTGCACCCGCCCGACGGCGATCCGGGTAAGGGACAAACACGATTCTGAAGAAATGCATAACTGAGGGGCAAGCGGGCTCGACCGATGCGCCGATCGAATTGCGCAGCATCAACCGGCCCGCCGACTTGGGGAGGGCGGGATTATGGTGCCCACCGCCGGGCATGTCAATTGAGCTTCCTCCTTGTCGGCAGGCACGTCTATAATCCGCCCCGTTTCGGATCAACACAGGGAGTGAACATATGCTTATGGTCGCCGGCCGCCTGAGAGTTTTTGGCCTTGCCCTCGGATCGTCGCTGCTTTTGGGCGCCGTGCCCTGCCTTACTGCCGAGGAGACCGCCGAGTCTTCCTCCGCGGCTGAGGCGAAGCCGGCCTCCCCCCCAGCGGCCGAGGCCGGCGTCGTGGCACCGCAGACCCCGGATGCCCCGCCCGCGTCGGCGAGTTCCACGACCCACGCCTCTCACCGCCGCAGGACGGCGGAACCGAGCACGGGCGGCAGGTCGTCGCGTCGCGCGCACGGCCCGTCGGTCACGGAACTGCCCGTCGATCGCCTGCGTCAACACTGGAGCGGAGACGTCAACCTGCCCCTCCCGGCAAGGGACCGTGCGACCTTGACCGAGGTGATCAGGCGGCTGGCGGGTTGGAGCGATTCCTGCCCCCTGTGCGGCAAGGCGTGTCCGCTCTGTGGAAAGGTCCAGGTCGATCAGGACCAGGAACTCGTCGAGGCCGTGACGCCGCCAAAAGCGTCTACCGACCATCCGGCGCTCGGCCAGATCGGACGAGGGGAACCTGGCGATGAGGCGCTCGGACAGCCGTTGCGGGCGGGGGAGCCGGCGCAGGTCATCCTCGACACCCAAAAGCGGCTCGGCAAAAGCGTTCTCGACGGAACGGAATTCGGCGGTTCGCCCGAACTGCTCATCCAGTGGATCCGCGCGCTCGACGAAGAAAACCGGCGGCAGCAGGCGATGCTTGAAGAAGTCTCTCGGGCCGATGTCGACGAACTCGACCAGGAGGCGACCTCCGTAAGCGGGCAATCGCAGATTGAAGCCCTGCGCAGCGCCAGCCGTCAACTGCAGGAGGCGGCCGAACTGCTGGAGGAGCAGAACCTGTTCGAGTCGGCTGATGCGGTTCGCGCCATCGCCGACTCGCTGCGTCGCCAGTCGCGCCAGAAAGTGGGCGGCCTCGAAGCCCGCCGGCCGAGCCGCCGTGCGACGGAGTCGGACGGCGAAGCCAACCAGGAATAACTGGGGGCGATGAGTCGGGGCGGCCGGTGGCCTCTTGGTCGGCCGCCTCGATTCGCCAGGTCGATTCGGACAGGGGCAAAGCCGCACCGCCGACCATAAAGAGTCTATCCGAGAGCCCGCAAGGTGGTGCGGGCGTCTCGTCTGCGAGCCGGTTCTCGTAGCGGCGCTAAGCTGCGATACCGGCGTCACGCCAGTCGGCCGACACGCGTTCTTTTTTGGCGTCGTGCCTAAGTGCCGCGCCCTTCTGGGTCTTCCCCTTGACAATCTATGGGAGTCGGCTAAAATATTCCCTAGACGTTCTAGGGGAAGAGACCGATGCGTTCAGACGGACCAAAACCAGGCATTCTGCAAGGCAGCCTCGATCTGCTCATTCTGCGCACCCTGCTGGCCGGGTCGCACCACGGCTACGCCATCGCGAAACACCTGCACGAGGTGAGCGAGGCCTTCCTTCAGGTCGAGGAAGGATCGCTCTATCCGGCGCTGCACCGCCTTGAGCAGCGCCGCTGGGTGGAGTCGCATTGGGGGGTCTCGGAGTCGAACCGCCGGGCGAAGTACTACCAGCTCACCGCGCAGGGGCGCAAGCAACTGCAGAAAGAGACGGCCGCCTGGCGGAAGATGGCCGAGGCCGTCGAGCGTGTTCTGAATTATCGTCCCCTGGAGGCCTGATGAAGCGTGGAGGCATGACGATGTCGTGGAGCAAACTGTGGTGCGCCGGTCGACGCTGGTTGACCGCGCGTGTGGACGGGCAGGAACAGACGATCGACGAAGAGTTGATGTTCCATTTTCGGTTGCTCGTCGACGAGAACCGCGCCAGGGGAATGTCGGACGACGACGCCTGGCGCGCGGCCCAAAACCGGTTCGGTTCAATCAAACACTATTCGGACGAATGCCGACGCGTCGTCCTGGGAGTTCATCCAATGTTGCAGAACCTTTCGACGGCTGGCGTGCTCGTGCTCGCCCTGGTTGTATGCTGGTTGTTTACGGAAGTGCGGTCTTTGCGCCAGGCTGCCGCCACGCCCCCCGCCAGGCCGCAGCAGACGGCTCGACTCGCCCAGAAGACGGGCGACACGGCCAAGGCCGGGCGAGAAGCGGCCGCAAAGAAACTACACGACGTGGCGGGGACGGTCGTCGATCACGACGGCAAACCGCTGGCCGACGTGCACGTGCTTGTGATCCTGAAGACCTGGCCCAACAACCGGTACCGGCAACAAGATTTTGCCGACAAGACCGACAAGGAGGGTCGATTCCAGTTCAAGAACCTGGTGCCGGCGGCAGGCCAGCGGGCCGTCCATCTGGCCCTGGTAAAAGAAGGCTACGCCTTGAAGTCGACCTACGAATTGAAAAAGGCCGGCGAGCCGCTTGAAACCGACGCGCTCAAGCTGCAACTCGACGACGCAGTCCCGATGAAGCTTACGGTGCGCGACGCAAAAGGGCGACCCGCGGCCAAAGCACAGGTGATGCCCTTCCAGCGAAAAACGGCTGCCGGCGAAGAGCACGGCGTTTATTTTCAGGCCGCCGAGCCGATCCAGGCCGTCGCCGACGCGCAAGGACAAATCCCGGCGGGCTTCTTCCAGCGAGGCGACCAGGCCGAAATCTACGTCCGCCTGCCAGGGAAGGAGTGGGAACAGCTCTCCGTCACCATTCCGCAAGAAGGAGACTCGATCGAGGTGACGAGCGCCGAGGTTGTCGACGGCACGTAGTTGCGGCCCGAGTTCAAAAAGCCTATCCGCGAACCAGTGTGCCGCAGGCGTGTCGCCTGCCCGCCGGTTCCCGGATAGGCTCGAAGGCCGGTGATGCTGCGGCGCCGCCGGCTACCGGTTCAACGATGCCGGGGTATCCGCGACGGCTTCTAACTAGATCTTCCCGGCTTTGTGGAGGTAGGCGAGAACCTCTTCCGCGAGCGTGTCGGCGTCTTTCGTCCCGGCGTTAAGCACCAACTCGGGCTTGAGCGGCGATTCATAGGGGTCGTCGATGCCCGTAAAGCCCTTCAGTTCGCCGGCGCGAGCCTTTTTATAAAGACCTTTGGGGTCGCGGGCTTCGCAGACCTCCAGCGGGGCGTCGACAAAAATCTCGATGAAGTCGCCGTCGGTCATTGTGGCTCGCACGGCGTCGCGATCGCGTCGGTAGGGGCTGATGAAGGCGGTCAGGGTGATCAGGCCGGCGTCGCAAAACAGCTTGGCGACGGCGCCGATGCGGCGGATGTTCTCTTCGCGGTCCTGGGCCGAAAAGCCCAGGCCGAACCGCTTGGAAAACTCTTCGCCGTGCCGTTCCTTGAGCATGCCCGGTCCGGCGTTCAGGCCGTGGCGCACGTTGTCGCCGTCGAGCACGAAGCTGTGCTTGCCGCGTGAGTGCAGTTTGTGATCGACCAGGTTGGAGATGGTGCTCTTGCCGCAGGCGCTGAGCCCGGTGAACCAGATCACGCAACCTTTGTGTCCATTCAGGTTCTGGCGCTCGTCACGCGTGACGCTGTGTTCGTGCCAGTGGACGTTGGTGTCGTTGGACATGGAAACGATACTCTCTCTCAAAAATGTTCAGGAAACGTTCCATCGTATCAGCCGCCAGGGGCCGCGAAAAGGCTTATTGGGTAGGGCAGCGATTCCTCGGTTCCTGGGCGGTGGTGGCTCCCGTCGAACCGCCGTCAAATGAAACACAAAACAGGCGCCGCTTTTCTTCGAGCGCCTCGAAGGGACAGGGAAGTCAGCGACGAGATTGCTCCAGACCTGCCGATATTTCCCCCGAAGCGCGAGCATTCGCCGCCTGTGCTTCGTCGGCAAGGCGGTCGAGTTCCCTGCGGATGTCTCGTCGTTCGGCTGGCGTCGGAAACAGAGAATGTCTTTCGCGAATTGTCAGCGCGAGGAACGAATAGATGGCGACCACTACCACCAGAAGGAGCATCGCTTTCAAGCTGAACTGAAACCGGCGGGTCATGCGAGTATTGTAAGCGAGATCGGGCGGTAAAAGGCGGTGCGACGGTGCGACTCCGTTCGCCGTGCCAACTCGATGCCGTCCGGGTGTCCACAGGTGCCGCGTCCGCGAATGCTGCAAGAAACAAAGTCAAGCAGGGCTCAAAATCAGCCCCCGCACAGCGCCCGGACGATGTAAGATAGACAGTGGCGATTTTCGCCAGCCCGGCAACGGACGTGATGTTAATCGTATGGCTCTCGCGCTTCTTGAAATTGGCAATCTGTCTCCCGCGTTGATCGCGGCCGATCGGTGCGCGAAGGCGGCCGGGGTGCGGATCGTCGGCATCGAAAGCACCGACGGGGCGGCGCAGTGCATCAAGTTGTCTGGGCCGGCGGACGCGGTGCGCGAAGCGGCTGAAGCGGGTGCGGCCGCGGGCCGGCAGATGGGCACCAGCGTGTTCTGGTCGTGGCTGCCCGGGCCGCGCGAAGAAACGATGCGGCTGGCCAGCCAGCCCCCCCTGTTCAGCCCGCTGTTGGACGTTTATGACGCTCGGGTACCACGTGAGGTTTCAATGAATGCATCCGATGCTTTGGGATTGTTAGAGACGCAGGGGCTCGTGGCGGCGCTGCACGCCACCGACGAGATGCTCAAGTCGGCCGCCGTGACGCTGGTCGGCAAAGAGAAGATCGGCGCGGCCTACGTCACGATCATGGTCCGCGGCGACGTGGCGGCCGTGCAATCGGCGATCGCCGCCGGCAAGCAAACCGTGGAGAGGCTCGGCGGCAAGCTGATCATGGCCGACGTCATCAGCCGCCCCCACCCCGACCTGGCGGCCCTGCTGCCAAAATGAGCCGCCCCCGCGAGCCGTCGAGGCGCGACCAGAACGAGAAAGCGGCTGGCGACTCGCCCCGGACGGTGCTGGCCTGGTACGGCCCGTTTTTCTTGCTGGTGTTTCTCGTCGGCTGCGTCCAGATCGAAGATCCGGACATCTGGTGGCATCTTCGCACAGGGCAACTGATCTGGGAGGGTGGCCGGCTCCCGCGCACCGACTGGTTCACTTACACCAATCCCGACAGTCCCTGGATCGACTTACACTGGGGATTTCAGCTCCTCGCAGCCTTGCTGTGGAAAGTCGGGGGCGCGCCCGCCCTGGTCATCACCAAGAGCCTCTTTGCCGCCGCCACCTTCGCCCTGGCGATGCTCGCGGGCCGCCGCGCCTGGCCGGCGTGGCAGACCGTGGCTTGCTGGTTGCCCGCCGTGCTCATTTTTTCCGGCCGCAACCAGGTGCGCCCGGAAATGTTCTCGCTGCTGATCCTGGCCGGCGAGCTGGCGATTCTCTTTCACGCCCGCGCTCGGCCCCGGCTCTTGTGGCTGTTGCCGCCGGCGCAAGTCATCTGGATCAACGTTCATGGCCTGTACATCCTGGGCCTGGTGCTATGGGGATGCTTTTTAGCCGGCGAGATCCTTCGGACCGTCGTAAGACATGAGCCTGCCGCCGGCACACAAGCGGGAATTCCGGCGAGCCATTGGGTGCTGGTCAGCTTCTTGATGGTCGGCGCCGCGATCGTCAATCCTTACGGACTGGACGGCGCCCTGTTTCCCTTTACCCTGCTCAAGCGAATCGAAGGGGCCGACCACGCCTTCTACACGCAGTTCTCGGGCGAATTCCGAGGCATGAGCGAGTTTCTGGCCACCTACGGTTGGGCCGGCGCGTTGCGCAATCTGACAACACTGACGATGCTTCTGCTCGCGGTCGCTACGGGCCTTAGCTTCGTCCCGCGCTTCCTGCGGGCGCAATTCGACCTTTATCGCATGCTGGTCTTCGGGCTCTTCGCCTGGCTGGCGTGGCAGGCCAATCGCAACGCGGTGTTGTTTGCCCTGGTGTCGGCCACGGTGCTTCGAGCCAACCTGGGCGAGTGGCTGGAAGGGCGGCGAGATGGCCGGCGGCGTTTCTCCCTCGGTCCGGTTCTCACGGCCTCTTTTCTAGGTGTGTTGATCTTCTGCGTACCCTTCGACCTGCTGTCGGTGACGCGGCCAGCCGAAATTCCCCGGCTGTTTGGCGTCGGGGAGATCCCGCGTGCCTTTCCCCACGAGGCGGCCCGCTTTCTGGGACGCGACGGAATGCCCCGACGTTGCTACGCCCTCGACGAGGGAGCGGCAGCCGTCTACACCTTTCATAACGCTCCCCAGCGGCTGGTCTTTGCCGACGCCCGCCTGGAAGTGAACACGAGGGAGACGCTCGAGCGGTACCTGGCGATCGAGCGGCAGCTTATGGACGGGGACGAGCGGGTCTTCGACGCGCTGGCGGAAGGAGCCGAGCGGGGGATCGACCAAGAGGCGGAAGTTCCGTCGCTGCTGATTTCTCTGCGCTATCTGGCGGCGAACCGGGAACTGCAACACGGGCTGGCAAAGCTCAAGCGATTTCGCCGGGTGTACGTCGACTACGTGGCGGTGGCGTTCGTCGAGGCGAGCCAGGCCGAAGTGCTGGGATTGCCGGAAGTTACGGAGTGATTGCACACGCTTGCCGCGAAGGTTTAGAATGACGGCCGTTTCGGACGGCAGGCAGGTCGGCGACAATCAACAGGTCCGTCGAAATAGACTCCCCTTTGAGGCGGCAACCCATGGCAACGGTGCTCATCGTCGACGATTCCGCTGTGGATCGGCGCCTGGCGCAAGGCGTGCTGGAGAAGAACCTCGATCTGTCGTTCATGTACGCCGTCGACGGGGCGGACGCGCTCGAGCAGATCAAAATCTCGCCCCCCGATCTCGTCCTCACCGATTTGCAGATGCCGGTGATGAGCGGCCTGGAATTGGTGCGCCACGTGCGCGACAAATACCCCTTGATCCCCGTCATCCTTATGACCGCGCAGGGAAGCGAGGAGATCGCCGTCCAGGCGTTGGCTTCGGGGGCCGCCAGCTATGTGCCCAAGTCGCGCTTGGCGCGAGAGCTGGCGAGCACGGTGGAGACGGTGCTAAGCACGTCGCGCGCCCACCGCCACCACGCGCGGATGATGGAGTGCGTAACCCGCAACCATTGGACCTTCGTGCTCGACAACGATCCCAGCCTGATCCCGGCGATCGTCGACCACCTGCAGCAGCACATCACCCGGCTGAAGCTCTGCGACGAAACGGGCCGCATCCGCGTGGCGATCGCCTTGGAAGAGGCGCTGCTCAACGCGCTCTACCACGGCAACTTTGAGCTCAGTTCCGACTTGCGTGAGCAAGACGCAAAACGCTACTACGCCCTGGCCGAAGAGCGCCGCCGCGAGGAGCCCTACCGCAGCCGCACGATCCACTTTGAGGCGGATCTCAGCGCGCAGCAGATGAGTTACCTGGTGCGCGACGGCGGACCGGGGTTCGACCCCGGCGCCGTCCCCGACCCGACCGACCCGGCAAACCTGGAACGTTCTTCGGGACGCGGCCTGCTTCTGATCCGCACTTTCATGGACGAGGTGCGTCACAACGACAAGGGCAACGAGATTGTGATGGTGAAACACCGCGACCGATAGACGGTCAATCGAGCCACTGTCGACCCAAACCGCCGGCTCCCGCATACGCATGCCCTGAAGCTCCACCGCAACGCAACACTTTAGTTTTGTTTCCGCTAGCGATGACAACCATTCAGAAGCAAGAGGGCATTACGATCGTCGAACTGGGCACAGAGTACGACTCGCTCGACGTGACGAAGATCAACGAATTTGGCAGCGAATTGCTGTCGGCCGTGGCGCAGGCCGAGCCGGCCAAAGTGCTGCTCGACTTGCGAGCGACGACCTTCATCGGCTCCAGCTTCCTGGGGCTGCTCATTCGCGCCTGGAAGCGGCTGCGCGACCGGCACGGCACGCTGGCGCTGTGCCACGTGAACGACGTCTGCGGTGAAGTGCTGCGAGCCAGCAAGCTCGACATGATCTGGCAAGTCTTTCCGGATCGCGACGCGGCCGTCTGGCATTTGCACCAGAATAAGTGATGCAGCGTCGCTTCGGCCGACGGAATGAGTCGGCGCTTGAGACGTGGCCTGCTATTTGCAGTTCCTCCCCGTGCGTTCACCTTTTATGGGAGGAGTTGCGCCATGTTCATAGGAAACCGGAGTTGCTGGACAACCGCGGGCGGGTTGGTTGCCGTTACCTTCACGGCGCTTGCGGCCTGGCCGGCCGAAGCGCAGGTTAGCCGCGGACCGCGTGATTTTTCGGACGGAGCAGACATCGACCGGACTCGAGACGGCGACCGCGACCGCTATGGCCGGCAATATCGAGATCAGGTTTTCAGCCGCCGTTTCGTCGACGATCGAGAAAACCGTGAGAAAGACGTGGCCCGCCGCCGGGCACGCTTCGACCGCGACAACTCCGATCATGACGCCAGCTTCAGCGAAGCGTACCCCTATGTGCCTCGTAGCCGTCGCTCGAGCGATCAAGAATGGCGGGACGAGTCCCCGGCTCTGCCGGATCCCCGCGTGACCTCGCGTTATCGTCGTCCACCCGACGACGGGCTGGTGCGCAACGACTACGCGGGAGCTCCCGTTTACCGGCACTACTACGGGGGCGAAGACCGGTACGACTCGCCCGACTACCTCGACAGCGCCGGCCGCGCCAGCGCGCTGGCGAATGGCTATTCGCGCCGCGGCGTGGAAGAATTCCACGACTGGTACGGCCGCGGAGTACGCACCAACGACGTCTATCCATTGCAACGCAACGTCGATCCCCGGCGTTATCGCGGGCGGGACCTGAATGGCTCGGTGACGGCTGACGACGAAGACTCGGCCGGCGCCCGCGACCTCGAAGGTTTCGTCCGTTCGGAGCTGTCGGTGCGGCCCGGCGCCAACCTGCGCGTTTCCAGCACGGGCACCTACACCTTCAAGAACTACCTCGATCAGGGAAACCAGGTACACGCCCGGTTTCGCCAGCCGGTGCATAGAAGGTGGGAGTATTTGAATCCGTGAGCTGCGGGAGAGGGGGCACGCCCAACTCGGTGGCTACGGCTTTCGGATCAAGAGGTAGAGCGTCGGCTGAAGGAAACCGTGATGCAGCCCCGGGCAAAGGTCGGCGAGAAAACGCTCGAAGCGATGCTCCCGCGTGAGCCGCCATTGCAACCGTAGGGCAAGGTCTCGCTGCCGGAAGAAAAGGGGCATGCTGCTCACCACATCCAGGCTGCGTGAGTCGCCGAGGGTCAGGTCGAATTCGTGAAAGCTTACCCCGCGGCCGGCCCGAGCGAGCGCCAGCCTGCGATCCGGCGCCGGCATCACCAGCCGCCGGACGTCGTCACGGGGACTGAACTGGACATAGTCGGCGGCCAACTCGTCGGAAAGCCACATGAAGAAATTCAAATGGGCCGTGTGGTGGTCGAAGTACCAGAGCCGGTTGGGAGTCTCGACCACGCCCCACAAGCCGCCCGAAGGCAGCAGCTTCCAGGTGCGGGCCATGGCCTCCAGCCGCTCCGGGTGCGTCATGTGCTCCAACGAAGCAAAGAAGAGAATGAAGTCGAACCGCTCTCCGGCGGATGGCTCCAATTCGCTCGCGTTGGCACAGCGAAATTGGGCTTCGACGCCGTAGAGGCGGCAACGCTCTTCGGCTACGGCGATTCCGCCGGGATCGATGTCGATCCCCGTCACCCGCGCCCCCTGCTCGGCCAACGCCACCGTCGAGCTTCCCGTGCCGCAGCCGATCTCCAGCACCGATGCGCCCGCAAGCGGACGCGCCGCGTCCAGCCAGGGAATGACCGAGCGGCGATCCTCATCGAGACGCCGGTAAAGGTGGTTCATCAGGTCGTCGTCCTCCGCGCTTGCCGCACCCGTCGCCGCTTGCCGGAATTCGTGCAAGTGGGCTTTCAACTTTGCCTGTGCTTCGCCGTCGATGACCCGGAAGCGGCCCTCAAGATGCGCCGGAATCCTGTATCGAGTCAGATCGCGGAAGGGGCGTAAAAGACGAAGGAGTCGGTTCATCCGTTCAACGGGCCATGGGTCGGGCCATCTGGGGAGGGATCCGGCATAGACACCGGTCAGGCCCCCTGTCTATACTGATTGGTTCGCTGTGCCGATAAATAAATGGTGGCTTGCCCTTAGGGCCTTTTTTCTACTTCTGGACTTAGCAAAGGAGGAGTTGTGGTCAAGTTGAACGTTCGGGAACGCGAGTCGATTCAAGAGGCGGTTCGTCGTTTCCGGAAGCTTGTCGAACGCAGTGGTATCAAGAAGGAGATGCGGCGGAAAGAGTATTACGAAAAGCCGAGTGAGACGCGCCGTCGTGCCCGGCTGCGTGCCGAGCGCCGCACCCGGCGAAACGTGCTCTTGGTGCGCTAGGTTTCGCCGGTCCATTCGACCGGTGAATTCGGCTTTAGAGCCTATCCGAGAACCGGCAAGCAGGCGAGCCGCCGGCCGGTTCTCGGATAGGCTCTTTGACCTAGTGGGCAGTCGGGTTGGCGGCCGGGCCGGCGGGCGCCCCGCCGACGACGGTTGGCATAGCTCCGGCAGCCGCAGTTGTGGCTGCCGCGGGGGGTGGCACGGACGACTCCACGAGGTGCAGCAGTTCTCGCGGGCTGAACGGCTTGCCGACCACCGCCAGTACGCCCCATCTCTCAGCCAGTTCTTGTGGCTTAAGCTCAAAACCTTTGGCGGTCAGAACGATGACCGGCAGGCCGTTGGTGTCGGGCCGTTGGCGCAACCGCTCAATCAACTGCAAGCCGCCCAGCCGCGGCATTTGCAGGTCGGTAATCAAGAGGTCGGGCGGGTCTTGCTGGATGATCTCCCACGCTTCCTGCCCGTCCGCCGCGCAGCGCACATCGTAGCCGGCGCGTGCCAGCTTGAATTCGGCTGCCCGCACGATATGCACTTCGTCGTCACACAACAAGATCTTGACGCTCACAGTTCTCTCCTCCCACGTTGACCTCCAGCAGCGAACGGCTCGGTGCGGCGCATTCGCCGCGGACCAGTTCCAGAAGCTCGTCGATCGTACGTTCGAGCCGTTCGGTCTGGCTGCTGATGCCGACCAGAAATTCCTCCCGCGTGGCCTCGTCGTCGGCGTCGCCGTCGGCGAGGAGCTCGAGGTACGCTTTGATGCCCGCCAAGGGCGTTTTCATTTCGTGGTCGGCAACCGACAGGAAGCGGACCAGCGACGGATGGATGCCCGCCTCACGCGAGGCTCTACGCCGCATCAGCCACAGCGGGCTGCCGACGGCGCCGATGACCAAGACCTGGCAGCCGAAACGCAGGGGCCATGCCCACGTCGCCAGCCAAGGAGCAGCGGTGGCGAGGGCGACGGCGGCCCCGATGGCCGCGGTCGACCAAAGCATCGCGACGGCGGCTCGATGGGTCATACCAGGCTTGCAGGGCGAACAGAATCGCCTTGATGAATAAAAAAGGCGCGGCAGGGTCCCCTCTCGCTTCCAGCTCCCCGCCGCGCCCGGAGCAATAGCGTTCGGCGCCAAAGGCCGTTGCCATGTGCATGGAAACTATACGTCAGAACGGGGAAGGAGCAAGCGGCTCAAATGGCCCAATCAAGCCCTAGATCCAGCCATTCGGCCGAATGCGTCAAAGCGCCGACGCTGATCCTTTCGACTCCGCTGCGAGCCACGGCCGCGACCGTCTGCAAGTTGATGCCGCCGGATGCCTCTAACTCGACCCCTGGCGCCAGCCGATCGCGCAGTTCAACCGCACGGCGCAGCATATCCGGCGGCATGTTGTCCAAGAGCACGATATCGGGACTGGCGGGAAGCACCTCGCCAAGCTGCTCAAGCGAGTCAACCTCCACCTCCACCAGCATCTCGTGATGCGAAGAGCTTTCATCGAGCTGATCGAGGAACCGCCGGACGGCGGTCACGGCCTGCGCCGGCGTGTAGCGGGGATCGTGGGAGGCCGCGCCCAGGGCCAGGTGGTTGTCTTTGATCAGCACTCCGTCGAACAGGCCGAGCCGATGGTTGTGGCCGCCGCCGGCCCGCACGGCGTATTTTTCCAACCGCCGCCATCCGGGCATCGTCTTGCGCGTGTCGTAGATGCGGGCGGTTGTTCCTGCCACCGCCTCGACGAATTGGCGGGTGAGCGTGGCGATGCCCGACAGGTGGCCGAGCAAGTTCAGCAATGGCCGCTCGACGGCAAGCAGGCTGCGCGCCTTGCCAGATAGCTCGGCTACGCTCGTGCCCGCCGCGACCACCTCCCCATCGCTGACAACCGCCCGCCACTCGATGGTCGGATCGTATTCGTCCAGCGCCACGCGAGCCGCCGGCAATCCGGCGATGACTCCGGGCTTGCGCGCGACGACGCGGGCGCTGCCGGGCGCCGCGTCGGGCACGAGGGCCACCGTGGTCCAGTCGTAGAGCCGCTCCAGGTCTTCGCGAACCGCCAGCCGAATCAACTGCCGGCAGTCGTCCTCAACCTCGGCGTCCCATTCGATCTGGCGGTAGTCTTTGAACATCGGCGTTCTGGCGATGGGCAATGGTCCGATTCACCCCGACAACCGGCGAGACTCGGTCGCTCGTCTCGCCCCGCAACCTTCCGGCATCCGCATCGCTTGCGAACCGGCAGAGCATAGAGGATCGCGGCGCCGATGCAATCGCCAGGTTGCGGTCTTATAATGCGTGTTGCCATGCCCGCAGCAAACCAGGAAACGCCGCCGTGGCTCTGGAAGCGGGCCGATCAGGCGACGATCGGCGCGCTGGTCCTCACTGCGCTCGTCTTCATGACGGTCTGGTGGTATCAGCAAGGCGGCGCCGACGGCCGGTTGATCGAAATCGATCGCGAGCCGAAGCAGCAGGCCCGGTTCCTGGTCGACGTCAACGAGGCCGACTGGCCGGAGCTGGCCCAGTTGCCGGGAATCGGCCAGACACTTGCCCAGCGCATTGTCGACTCGCGCGAAGAGCGAGGTCCCTTCCTCGACCATTCCGAGCTTCGCCGGGTGCGAGGGATTGGTCCGAAGACTCTCGACAAGATCAAGCCCTACCTGCGGCCGATCCCTCCGGGGGAGAACGTGGCGGGAAGATGAACTGTCACGGACGCCGGGCATGGTGGTGCGTCTGGAATGGAAGCAAGCCACGGATAAAACACCGATCGACCACAGATGAGAAGAAGAGGCTCTCAATAGCATCCATCCGTGTTCCGTCTGTGTTTCATCCGTGGCCGCTTCTTCCCGCACTGGAGTATCTTTTCCCTTTATCGCCCGGCCTCGCTGGCGACGTCTTTCGGCACGTCGATTTCGAGCGTCTTGACCAGAAAGGCGTAGCCGTCGGCCATTTCCTGGATGGCCTTGGAAGTGGGAATACCCGCGCCGTGGCCGGCGCTGGTTTCGATGCGGATCAGGACCGGCGCGTCGCCGGCTTGCGCCTGCTGCAGGGCCGCGGCGAACTTGAAGCTGTGCGCCGGCACGACGCGGTCGTCGTGATCGGCCGTGGTGATCAGGGTCGGCGGGTATTCTGTGCCCGGTTGGATGTTGTGCAGCGGTGAATAGGCCGCGAGCGCGGGGAATTCGTCGGCGTTGTCGGCCGAGCCGTATTCCGTGGCCCAGGCCCAGCCGATCGTGAACTTGTGGAACCGCAGCATGTCCATCACGCCGACCGCCGGCACCGTGGCGCCGTACAGGTCGGGCCGTTGCGTCAGGCAGGCGCCGACGAGCAGGCCGCCGTTGCTCCGGCCGGCGATCGCGAGCTTGTCTCGCGACGTGTAACCCTCGTCGATGAGCCATTCGGCCGCGGCGATAAAATCGTCGAACACGTTCTGCTTTTTGGCCTTCATGCCGGCCTCGTGCCAGGCCCGGCCGTATTCGCCCCCGCCCCGCAGGTTCGGCATGGCGAACACGCCCCCCAGTTCCAGCCAGACCATCCGCCCGACCGAAAAACCGGGGGTCATCGAAATGTCGAATCCGCCGTAGGCGTAAAGATAGGTGGGGCGCGGTTCGTCCGGCTTTAGTCCTTTGCGGTGCACCAGAAACATGGGCACCCGGGTGCCGTCCTTGCTCTTATAAAAGACCTGCCTGGTTTCGTAGTCCGACGGCTTGAAGGGCACGCTTGGCTCGCGGAACAGCGTGCTCTTGCCGGCCTCGATGTCGTGGCGGTAGATGGCCGGCGGCGAGACGAACGTGGTAAAGGAGTAAAACGTCTCGCGGTCGGCTCGTCGGCCGGTAAACCCGCTCGCGCTGCCGATGCCGGCCAGCTTCAGCTCGCCCAGCGATTTGCCCGACAGGTCGAGCATGCGCACTTCGCTTCTGGCGTCCTTCAGATAGACGGCGAAAAACCGGTCGCCCACGACGTGAACCTCTTCCAGCGTCTCGTCGGCCTCGGGGACGATCGTCCGCCAGTGCTCACGAGCCGGGTGTTCGACGTCGATGGCCAGGATGCGGTTGCGGGGCGCGTCGAGATCGGTGCGCAGCCAGAAGGTCGATCCGTCGTTGCCCAAAAAGTCGAAGCGGGCTTGAAATCCCGTGAGCAGCTCCACGACCTCGGAGTTCGGCTGGCTGAGATCGAGGTAGAAGAGGTTGTTCTTTCGCTCGGTGCCGTGGGTGATCGAAATCACCAGCCATCGCCCGTCTTCGGTCACCTCGCCGTGAAAACCCCATTCCTTCTCGTCCTGGCGTTCGTAGACGAGCGGGTCTTCCGCTTGGGGCGTGCCGATGCGGTGGTAGTAGAGCTTCTGAAAGTAATTCTGCCCCGTCAGCTCCTGGTCGGGCTTAGGCTCGTCGTAGCGGCTGTAATAGAAGCCTTGGCCGTCGTTGGTCCAGCTCGCTCCGGAGAACTTGACCCACTTAAGGTGGTCGTCGAGGTCCTTCCCGCTGGCCACGTCGCGCACCCGCCACTCTTGCCAGTCGGAGCCGGCCGACGCCAGCCCGTAGGCCAGCATGCTGCCGTCGTCGCTGATGGCGGCGCCCGAAAGGGCGATCGTCCCCTCCTTCGACAACTTGTTGGGGTCGAGCAGCTCCCGCGGCTCGTCGTCGAGGGAGGGCGCCCAGTAGAGCACGCTTTGATTCTGCAGCCCGTCGTTTCGCGTGTAGAAATAGCGCCCGCCTCGTGCGGCCGGCACGCCGTATTTCTCGTAGTTCCACAGCTCGGTCAGCCGGCGGCGGATCGTCTCCCGCTCGGGAATTTTTTCGAGCACCGAGAAGGTCAGCTTATTCTCGGCCTCGATCCAGGCGCGTGTTTCGGCGCTGTCGGGGTCTTCCAGCCAGCGGTACGGATCGGCGACTTTTTTGCCGTGATAATCGTCGACCTGGTCGCTTTTTCGCGCCGGAGGGTATTTGAGGGGCATTTTGGTTTCGAGTGGGTAAGGACGAAAAGGCTTCCTTCCACGAGTGTCAGGCGAGTGCGCCCTGGCGTCAAGCCGACCGTAGTCATCACCGTCCGCGTGACGCGAGCCCAGGCTTCCGAGACGCGACAGGACCGAGGGTTCGATCATGGCACCTGTCGTAGTGCCACAATCAAGTGCGCCCACGCCGTCCCCGACAGTGCATTAACGAACCGGTCGTCGGCCGTCACTAGCTGCCCGCTGAGGCGATCGGCCAACGCGAGATAAAGCGAATCATAAACCGTTCGACCAGTCTTTTCCGCCAGCTCGAATGCCGCGCTAACGAGCGATCCATCGACGTGCCGCGAAACCGGCACCGAGGCCAACTGGGCGATGATCGAGTTTGCCGTGGCGGACGACAACTCGCCGCGCCGGAGCTTCTTCCAAATGGTGTTGGCAACCTCCGCGTCAAACAGCGAGGGTACATGGAGCTGATAGACGGGATTCTGCAGTCGCAGCGCAGCGTCGGAATCGACTTCCGGCACGAACCATTTGACACCCGTGCTGGCGTCGACGATGTAGACGCTCAACGGTCGCGGTCCTCGCGAATGAGCTCGACGCTGTCGCCGAAGAATTGTCCGGTGGCGGCTAGTCCCTCGCGAATGGCGTTGACCGGCTCCCATCCGGAGGCCGGCAACCGTTCGAGCGCTTCTTGTAAAATCGCTTTTGCCTCGATCGCGGGAGTTCGCCCGTGAGCCGTGGCTCGTTGGCGAAGCCGTTCGAGGATCATGTCGTCGACATCGGTAATAACCAGGTTGCTCATGAAAGGCTCCATGCAGTCTGGGCCGATTGATTATACCCTGCCTGTGTCCCTGAGACCCGCCGGCCAACTTTAGAGGGAGATTCGGCCTGCCCTCGGCGCCAGGTAGTGCTTCTGCTTCCCAGACCATAGGCGAAAACGAAATTGAAGCAAGATCGCTTCCCCACTCGACACCGCGGTGCGCGAGGCGCCCGGCCCCCGCGTCGCTGCCCGATTGGCAGAGAATGGCAGACACTGGCAGAGATTGGCAGGTGGTGGCAGACATTGGCAGGTGGTGGCAGAGATTGGCAGACACTGGCAGAGACTGGCAGACACTGGCAGACATTGGCAGGTCTTTCGGGCGACGATGGACGGAACCTGTGCAACCCTGTAAGAGAGCTCATCCTGCACCGGAAAGGCTTCCTTCACGGCAGGCGCCTGGCGAACCGGATTTTCTAACAGGAGAAATTTCCTGAGCAAGAGCGATTCGGTTACCCGCTCAAAGGGCATTTTCCATGAACAAACTTACGCTGGATGCCGAACTACGGGCGAAACTCAGCGGACTCGACGAACCGGTCGAAGGATGTGACGAGTCGGGTCAGACGGTGGGACATTTCCTACCGACGCAGATTTACGACGACCTCTTTTACGCCGCACTGTCGGCAGAAAGCCCTCACTCCAAAGCTGAGCTTCGACGACGCCATCGGGAGACGCGCGGCCGGCCTCTAGCCGAAATCTGGCGCGACCTAGGGCGAACATGAAGTTCACGGTCGTCGGGCGCGGTTGTGACTCAGTTTACGTTCGCACGACCCCTCGCCCGCGTCCTTCTTGAACTTCGCGCACCGTCGGCTACCATGCACGGGCGGTCCCGGCGGCGACGACTTGCTCCAGCGCCGAGGTTCCATGACGCAATTCGCGTGGGGGTGACGTGAGGCAGCAGGCTGTCATCGAGAATCCGATCCTCAATTCACCTTTTGAGGAGCCCCGGCGTCACTTCCGTTTCGACGAGCATGGCATCACCAGCCAGGTTGTCGAAGAGCGCAGGCCAAGCTCGTATTTCGTCCCCATCGCCCAGCCGAAAAAGAAGGGCAAGGATCGCCAGCAGTCGTTCGAAGGCTGGACCGAAGACCGGATCACAGAAAACCCGACGGTCAACGCCATCCGGCAGCGCGTCCGCCTGTGGCGCGAAGGGGGTTATCCGGACATTACCCGCACCACCGCTCGGCTGCTCGAGCATTGGTCCGACCCCGACCGCGGCCGACGACTGTTCTTCTGTCAGATCGAAGCGCTGGAAACGCTCATCTACGTCACCGAGGTCGCCAAGAAATACGGCGACGCCTGGATCGAGAACAAGTTGCGCGAGTTCAATGCGAACGCAAACCCGGAGTTGTTTCGCCTGGCGCTCAAGATGGCGACCGGTTCGGGCAAGACCGTCGTCATGGCCATGCTCATCGCCTGGCAAACGCTCAATAAACTGGCCAACCGCCAGGACGCCCGCTTCACCGACACGTTTTTAATCGTCTCGCCGGGCATCACGATCCGCGATCGGCTGCGGGTTTTGTTGCCGGGCGATCCGCAGAATTATTACCGCGCGCTCGACATCGTGCCCGGCGGCCTGGCGGACGACTTGGGCAAGGCACAAATCGTCATCACAAACTTTCACGCTTTCTTGCGCCGCGAGCGCGTGCAGGCCGCGAAACTCACCAAGGCGATTCTTGCGCAGGGCGACGAATCGGCGTTCACCGAGTCGGAAGGCGAAATGGTCCGCCGTGTCTGCCGCGGCCTGGGGAACAAGAAGAACATCATCGTCATCAACGACGAAGCCCACCATTGTTACCGACGCCGGCAAGGCGAAGAAAGCGACGACGGCGAAGCGCTCGTCGGCGACGAACGCAAAGAGGCCGAGCGCCGCGACGAAGAGGCCCGCATCTGGATCAGTGGCCTGGAGGCGGTCAAACGCAAGCTGGGAGTGAAAGCCGTCTACGACCTGTCGGCCACACCGTTTTTCCTCCGCGGTTCAGGCTATAAGGAGGGAACGCTCTTCCCGTGGGTCGTTTCCGACTTCTCGCTGATCGACGCCATCGAGAGCGGCGTCGTCAAGGTGCCGCGCGTCCCCGTGGCCGACAATTCGATGGAGGGCGCGCTGCCCACCTACCGCGATTTGTGGCTTCGCATCCGAGACGACCTGCCCAAGAAAGGCCGCGGGCAGCAGAAACTCGCCGCCGAGCCGAATCTGCCGGCGCCGCTGGAGGGCGCGCTGCAAAGCCTGTACGCCAACTACGCCGAATACTACCGGCGCTGGCTGGCGAACACCGAGGCCCGCGCCGACGGTCAGACGCCCCCGGTGTTCATCGTCGTCTGCAACAACACGAACGTCTCGAAGATGGTCTTCGACTATATCGCGGGCTGGGAAAAGACCCTGCCGGGCGGTCAGACCGTGGCTGTGCCGGGCAACCTGTCGCTGTTCAGCAACGTCGACGGCGATCGCTTTTCTGCCCGACCGAACACGATCCTCGTCGATTCCGAGCAACTCGAATCGGGCGAGGCGATGAGCGCCGATTTCAAACAGCTCGCCGCCCGTGAGATCGAGGAGTTCAAGGCCGACTATCGCACCCGTTTCCCCGGCCGCGACGCCGACGGCCTGACCGACGAAGACCTGTTGCGCGAAGTCATGAACACCGTCGGCAAGCCGGGCAAGCTCGGCGAGCAGATCAAGTGCGTCGTCTCCGTCTCGATGCTCACCGAGGGCTGGGATGCCAACACCGTGACGCATATTCTGGGCGTGCGGGCGTTCGGCACGCAGTTGCTCTGCGAGCAGGTCGTCGGCCGCGGCCTGCGGCGGATGCGTTACTCGACCGAACGGACGCCAGTCAAAACATCGTCGGGGACGATCGAAATCGAAGCCTTCCCGGTGGAATATGCCGAGGTCTACGGCGTGCCGTTCTCGTTCATTGCTTCGTCGGGCGCCAGCGACCTGAAGCCCCGACCACAACCGACGCACGTGCGGGCCTTGGAAGACCGCATCCAGCGCGAAATCACTTTCCCGCGGATCGACGGCTACCGCTACGAGCTGCCGGCCGAACGGCTGACGGCCCGATTCGAAGAAAGCTCCCACCTGGCGCTCACCACGGCCCACGTGCCGACGCAAGTCGAAAGCGCCCCAATCGTGGGCGAGACGAGCATTCATCGGCTGGACGACCTGAAAAAACGCCGCGAGCAAGAGGTCGTGTTTCTACTCGCCAAGCTGGCGCTCGAAAAATATTTCCGCGACGAAGAGCAGAACGCCAAGCCGTGGCTGTTCCCCGACCTGCTGGCCATCGCGCGCCGCTGGCTGGCCGAGTGCCTGACGCTCAAGGACAACTCACAACATCGTGGCAAGACACGATGATGTCGAGTCGCCGCGAAAACAAAATCTACGTCGTGCAATCCTCTGAAAAAGTGGCGTCACGTGCCATCTTGATGACGACTGATCCAGGCGACCTCGTCCTCGACCCTACCTGTGGCAGCGGCACGACCGCCTATGTCGCGGAACAATGGGGGCGGCGTTGGATCACCACGGATACCAGCCGCGTCGCACTCACGCTGGCCCGCACGCGCTTGATGGCCGCCAAATATCCCTATTACCTGCTGGCCGACTCTCCTGAAGGCGTCCGCAAAGAAGCCGAGCTAACCGGCAAGACGCCGCCCCCGCACAAGACCGAAAACGACATCCGCAAGGGATTCGTCTATCAACGGGTGCCGCACGTCAGGCTCAAGAGCATCGCCAACAACCCTGATATTCGCGAGGGAATGACCCGCGAACAAATCGACGCGGCGATCGCCCGGCACGCCGAAACGGAGACGCTGTTCGACAAGCCCTATGAAGACAAACGACTCCGCGTCTCCGGCCCGTTCACCGTCGAGAGCCTGTCGCCGCATCGCACGATCAGTGTGGAGGAAAAACGCGAGCTGGCCGAAGTCGGCCGCGGCGGGCAGACGATCAAGGTCATCGGCCCCGACAAGTTCGGCCTGATGATCTTGGAGAACCTGAAAAAGGCGGGCGTGCAGAATACGGTCAAGAACGAACGGCTCAAGTTCGATTCGCTCGAGCCCTATGCCGGTGAGTGGCTGCACGGCGAGGGACGCTACACCGAGGCCGATGGCGCACAGAAGCGGGCGGCCATTTGCATTGGCCCCGAATACGGCACGGTCGGCCCCGAACTGGTGAAAGAGGCGGCCAAGGAAGCGGTGCGCGGCGTCGGTTTCGATTTGCTGATCGTCTGCGGCTTCGCCTTCGACCCGCACGTCTCGGAAGAAACCAGGCGTTACGGCAAGCTGACCGTGCTGGCCGCCCGCATGAACCCCGATCTGTCGATGGGGGACGAACTGCTGAAGAAAACCGGCGCCGGCAACCTGTTCATGGTCTTCGGCGAGCCGGACATGGAGATCATCGAGCTTGACGATGCGGGAGAGATGGCCGCAAAACCGCAAGCTCGCAAAACGCCCTCACCCCAGCCCTCTCCCGCAGGGAGAGGGAGCAGGACGCGCGCCCGCGGCGCGAATGGTGGCAAGATTGCCGTCGAGATTCGCGGCCTGGATGTGTACGATCCGACGACCGGCGCGATTCGCTCATCGAGCACCGATGACATCGCCTGCTGGTTCATCGACACGAACTACAACGGCGAGAGTTTCTTCGTTCGCCACGCCTATTTCACGGGGGCCGATGAGCCCTACGAAAAACTCAAGCGGGCGCTGCGGGCCGAAATCGACGAAGCCGCCTGGAGCCAGCTTTACAGCACGCGCAGCCGCCCCTTCGACCGCCCCACGACCGGCAAGATCGCCGTCAAGGTCATCAACCACTACGGCGACGAGGTGCTTAAGGTTTACACGGTCTCCTAGAAGCCTGCTCCGGCTAAGCCGTTCCCCTTGCCCACCGATTAGGGCAAGAAAACCCCATCCGCCGCGAAATACGAGCACAGCTCCACTGAAACCGCGCCCGCCGGCGTCCAAAAGGTGGGTTTTTGCTGGCCGGGGCGCCAAGTCCGTTCCGCGTCGCGCGGCGCTAATTTGCACTCGCTCTTGCTGCGTGATATAGAAGCGGCAGATCGCTTGAGAAAGGTGTTCAAATGATTATCGGCAAACTCTGGCACTCCCTGGCCGCGCAGATCAACAAGCTGGCCAACTTCTTCTGGACCGCCGACCCGATCGCGCAGATGCAGTATGAGTACGATCGGGCCGTCGCCCAGCTCAAGGAGGGGCGCGAGGGGCTGGAGCAGTACCGGGCCCTGGTCGAACGGGTCAGCCGCCAGGTGGCCAACGATCAGCAGCACGTCAACCAGCTCCAGGGCAAAATCAAGGCCTACCTGCAGGCCGGCGACCGCGACACGGCCGCACGCTTCGCCCTCGAACTGAAGAAGGCCCAAGACTCGCTGCAAGAAAACCAGTCGCAGCTCGCCATGCACGAAGAGGCGTACAACAACAACCTGACCAAAGTCAAGCACGCCAGCGGCAAGCTGACGGAGATCCAGAACCGGATCAAGAAGTACGACGCCGAGTTGAAGATGAGCCGGGCCGAAGCCGAAATGGCCAAGCTGGCGACGAGCTTCAACTTCAACGTGACGACCGATTTCGGCCAGATCGAGCAGGTCATCCAGGACAAGATCGGCCTCAACCGGGCCAAGGCACGCGTGGCCGCCGACCTGTCGGGCGAAGGGGTCGAAGACGTCCGCCGCGAACAGGCCGCCGAGAAGGCGATGGCCGACCAGGCCCTCAAAGATTTCGAGGTCTCGATGGGGTTGGTCACGCCGGAGACGGCGGCCGTGCCGCAGGCCGCCAAAGAACTCGGCCCGGCCGTGACGGCTCAGCAGACCCAAGGCTAAGCAAGGCGGCTCCGACGCTCCGCGGCAGAGAGGGCGGCCCCGTGGCGACCGCCTCCCGCGTCACGGAGTGCCGGGACGACCTTGGACGGCGGTACCGGCGTAGCAAACCCAAGAGTAACGAAAGGCGACAGAGACTTGTCGACCGCGACTGGCGTGATGACGGACAAGGCGGCAGGGACCGGCGCCTCGCCGCTGCCCGACTGGTTTCCGGGCTGGTCGAAGGAGTTGGCGGACCTCTATTTCTCCGGCACGACCTGTCTCTTTCTGCTGCACGGCAACGTTCACGACCTGGTGCGGGTGTCGACGGGCACGGCCGACGGCTGGTGCAACCTGCCGGAGTTTCTGGCCACGCAGCTTTTCGGCAACTGGGACGTGGTGCTGCACTACGATCTGGGACGCGGGCTGCGTCCGCTGGCGGGAAGCGACCCGGCCCGCTTGCAGACCATGGTGCAACGGCTCTCCGCCCGGCTGGGCGAGCCCGGCACCTGGCCGCGCGACCCGGACCAGACGCTCGGGCTGATCGACCGCTACCTCGAACGCTCGCTCGTCGACGAGACCGAGGCGAAACGGCGGATCGCCGTTCTCTTCCCCTACTCCCAGTATCTCGTGCCCGCCAGCGACCTGGCGTCGATGGCCCGCAGCGACGCCTCGCGCCTGGTCCGGCTGCTGGGGTGGGCGCAGAACCCTTACCTCAAGCGGGCCAACGTCGCCTTCTGTCTCATTGCCGACAAGCTGACGGAGCTGAACGAACGGCTCGTGCAGAGTCCGCATACCGCGGCCATTCACGTGCCGCTGCCCGATTTGGAGGAACGGCGAAAGTTCGTGGCGGCGGCACGCGGCGCCGGCGGCGCGGAGCGGAGCGGCGCCAACCCCGAGCGCGTGGCCGAGATGACAAGCGGGCTGAGCCTCGTGAACCTGAGCGTGCTCCTCTCGACCCGCAAGCAGGACGGCGAGGCGGGCGAGGCCAACCGCTTTCGCGAGGTCAAGAAGGCGCTCATCGAGCGGCAGTGCCAGGGGCTGGTCGAATTTGTCGAACCAAAACACACGCTCGATCTGGTTGTCGGCCACAAGGCCGCCTGCGAGCGTCTCGTGGAGGACGCCCGTTGGATCGCCGAGGGACGTTTCGACGCGGCGCCGATGGGCTACCTGATCACCGGGCCGGTCGGCACGGGCAAGACCTTCTTGGCCGAGTGCTACGCCGGCACGATCGGCATCCCTTGCGTCAAGCTGCGAAACTTCCGCTCCAAGTATGTGGGCGAGACGGAGGGGAATCTCGAGCAGGTGCTCACGGTGCTCCGTTCCCTGGGCCCGGTGGTGGTGATCATCGACGAGGCCGACGCGGCCCTGGGCAGCCGGCACGCCGAAGGAGACTCCGGCACGTCGAGCCGCGTGTTTTCGATGATCGCCAGCCAGATGGGCGACACCAGCTACCGGGGCAAGATCGTCTGGATGCTGCTCACGAGCCGCCCCGACCTGCTGCCCATCGACCTGAAACGGCAGGGGCGTGCCGAGGTGCACATCCCCCTGTTCTACCCCGAGGACGAGAACGAATTGCAAGCCATGTTTCGGGCCATGGCCCGCAAGAACAAGATTCCGCTGGCGGCCGACGCCACCGCCGGGGTCTCTCCGCAGAAGCACCTGAGCGGCGCCGACGTGGAGAGCCTCATGCTGGCGGCCCGTCGCCTGAGCCTGACCGCGGGCCGCGACCGGGTCGAGCAGGCCGATATCGCCCAGGCCCTGGCGGAGTTTCTGCCTTCGGCCCAGGGGCTGGAAAAGGAGATGCAGGAGATCGCGGCGGTGCTGGAGTGCACGCAGCAGTCGTTTTTGACCGAGGCCTGGCGGCAGAAGGTCGCCCAGCCCGACGGCCGAACCCGGCTGCAGGAGCGCCTGGTTGCCATCAGGCAGTTGATCGAAGAATAAGAACGTAGCTGCGACGCTCCGCGGCGGAGAAGCCGGTCGCGTTGCGACCGCCATCCCGTCACGGAGTGCCTGGGCCACCCAGCCCGACGAATTATCCACCGGAGATGCTCATGGCCAAAAAGAAAAAAATCCCCGCCAAGAAAGTTCCTGCTGCCGCGAAGAAAAAGGTAGCCAAGACCAAACCGGCGGCCAAAACAAACCGCCTCGCAAAATCCAGTTGGCTCGACGCCGAGTCGCACGCGCCGGTCATCGAACGCTACGCGCGTCGTCTTGGTCCCTTCGTCGAGGCGATGGCCGACGGCAAGATCGACGAGAGCGAAGTGCAGGCCCAGGAAAAGCGGCTGGTGAAGTTGATGAAAGAGGTCGAGCCGACCCTTTCGCCGGAACTGCACGCGAGGGTCACGCAGTTGCTTTACGAGTTGACCGCTTATAATCTCATGCACGTGCTGCACTCGATCGAGCAAGCAAGGCCGAAATCGACATTCCAAGGATAAGACATGGCCGGACAACCCAAAGCCCCGTTTTATGTCGTTCTCTTCCTGGTGGTGGGGGCTCTGATTGCGTTCGGCGTCTACCGCGCCCAGAACCGCGGCGAGGTGCAGCGCGCGGCGAATCAGCCGGACGACAATCGCCCGCCCGTCGTGGTCGAGCCAAACCAGGCTGGCGGCTCCTCGGAGCCCAGCGTCAACGGGGCAGGCGGTCAGGCTGAGGAGGCCAGCAACGAGGGGATCACCACCGTCAAGGAATACACCAAGCTTGCGCCGGCCTCCCAGCGTCTTCCCAAGCCGAAAGGTACGTCGAGCTATAAGTACGAGAACGACACGGTTGTTTTCGCCCTGAACGTGTGGGCCGGATGGGGTCCGATCATCTTCGCCAACGACGGCTTCGACGCCGGCAAAGTTTGGAAAACGTCCGAGGGCGAAGAATTCAAGGTCGAGCTGCGGCTGATCGACAATCCGGTCTTGATGCGGGACGAATATGCCAACGGCAACGTCCACATCGGCTGGGGCACGCTCGACATGTTGCCCCTCTTCATGGAAGGTTTTGTCGACGCGCAGGGCAAAGCGATCGATTCTCGCGTCATGCCGCGAGTGTTCCAGCAGGTCGATTGGTCGAACGGCGGCGACGGCATCGTCGTGCGTGGAGACCTGAAGGTGCCCGACCTGCGCGGCAAGCGGCTCGCGCTGGCCCAGAACTCTCCTTCGCACTACTTCGCCCTGAACATGCTGGTGGCCGGCGGAGTGCAGCCCTCGGAAGTGGAGATGGAATTCTATCCGGACGCTTTCCAGGCCGCCGCCGCTTTCAACAGCGAAAAGGGAATTTCAGGCGTTGTCTCCTGGGCGCCCGACATCTACAACCTGGCGAAGGTCCGCGGCAACCGCATGCTGGTCAACACCAAAACGGCCAACAAGCTGATCACCGACATCTGGTTTGCCCGTGCCGATTTTGCCACCGACCACGCCGGCATCATCGAGGCCCTGGCGCGGGGAATTTTTGACGGCATGGAATCGCTCAAAAACCAGGAGAACAAGCAGCACTGTGCCGAGTTGATGGCCAAGGGTTACAACATTCCGGCCACCGACACGATCAACATGTTTGGCGACGCCCACAACACCAACTGGGCCGAGAACTACCAGTTCTTCTTGAACCAGAACAACCCGGCCAACTTCGAGCGCGTTTGGAACCAGGCCTACTATCTGTATCGCCAGGTCGGGTCGATCACCCATCGTCCCGTGCCGTTCGACCAGGTGATGGACGACTCGGTCATCCGCAAGCTGGGCAAGGAAGACAAATATGCCTCGCAGAAGGATGAGTATCGCATTCAGTTCACGCCGCAGGCGGCGGCCACGGTCAAGGCCGAATCGGATGAGGTGGTGACCAAGACGGTCGTCATCCATTTCTTTCCCAATAGCTGGGACTTGGACAAGAAGATCACGCGGCAGGTCGACGGCAAGGACGTGGAGGAGCTTTACGATCCGAATATCAACTTCGTGCTCGACGACATCGCCGGCCTGGCCGGCCAGTTCGGGGCCGCCCGAATCGTGATCGAAGGGCATACGGATGCTTCGATGCGCGGTCAGGTCGATCCCGCGCTGGTCAAAGAGTTGTCGATGAACCGGGCCAACGCGGTCAAAGAGGCGCTCGTCCAAAAGCACCAGCTCGACGCGAACCAGTTCAGCGTCGAGGGGGTAGGCTGGGACCGCCCGGCCGACTCGGCCGATCCCGACAACAACGCCAAGAACCGCCGCGTGGAGATTCGCGTCTACTCCGCCGAACGCCCGGAGGCGTGATGTTCCGCCTCCGCACGCCCATTCCTGCCTGGCAGGCGATCCTCTGTTCGTGCGCGTGCCTGGCGCTCTGCTATGGCGTTTGGTGGTTCGTGACGCACGGCGAAGCCGAGGAGCGGATCTTCAGTCCACTCATCCTGCCCAGTCCGGCGGAAACTTTCGGCAAGTTCGGCTACCTGTGGCACGACTTGGGCCTGGTCGAGAACACCTTCGCCAGCTTGCGGCGCGTGGTGATCGGCTTCGGTCTGGCGGTCATCGTGGGGGTGCCGATCGGCGTGCTCTGCGGCTGCTTTACGCGGGTGAACGCCTTCTTCGCGCCGCTGACCCTTTTCGGCCGCAACGTGCCGATGGCGGCCTTACTCTTCTTGACCTTCGCCTTTTTCGGGACGGGCGAAAACCAGAAATACATGTTCATCTTTCTGGCCTGCGTGGCCTTCATCGTCAGCGACGCGGCCGACACGATTCGCGAAGTGGGAACGGCCTACGTCGACACGGCCTACACGCTGGGGGCAAACCGGCTGCAGGTGATTCTCAAGGTGTTGTTTCCGCTGGCCTTGCCGGGCATTTTCAACTCGTTGCGGCTGTTGTTCGGGCTGGCCTTCGGCTACATCATGTTGGCCGAGGCGGTGAAAGCGGCCAGGCAGACAGGCGGATTGGGTTACATCATCAACCTGGCCCAGACGCGCGGCTCGAACAAAGCGGTCATCATCCTGCTGGTGCTGATCATTCCGGTTGTGGCGCTGGCCGTGGACCGCGTTTTGTTCTTCGTTCAGCGGCAGCTTTTCCCCTATCGCTACAGCAGCCGCGGCTATCTGCACCGCGGGGTCGGCGCCATGCTGCGTGGCTTTGAAGATTTGAAGGGGTTTTTCTTCACCTCGGCGGCCGCCGACCAGTTTCCCGCGCCGCCTGGCATCACCCCGCCGTCGACCGCAAAGTAGCAGGCACACGCCGTGCGCCGTCGCTCTGAGCCGCTGGGGCGGAAAGCAATGACCCGGCCGAACCGGCGCGCTGGTCTGCAGCGCAATCCGCCGCAACCTTCCGTTTGACGTCGTCTCGCGCGCCGCGACGGCACACACCGTGTGCCTGCTACTTTGCGGATCTGGTATAATGTTTCTGGGCATTTGCATTCGTGAGGATGGCCTCATCTCGATTTCAACGAGACCGCTGCCGGGCACGACGCGCGATCCGCTCTATCCCGATTCCGACGGGGAGCCGATCGGTGAGACGGATTACCATGTCGTGGCCACGATTCATCTCCTCGCGGCGCTGAGACAATGGTATCGCCAGCGCGAGGATGTTTACGTGGCCGGCGACATGTTGCTTTACTACGAGGAAGGCAACCCCCGCGCCTGCCGCGGCCCGGACGTGATGGTCTGCAAGGGAGTGCAGGGCAAACATCGCCGTCGTTCGTTCCGCACGTGGGAAGAGGGCATTGCCCCGAGCGTGATCTTCGAGGTAACCTCCCGGAAGACCCGTCGAGAGGACGAGGAAGAGAAGCCTCGGGTTTATGCCGGTTTGGGGGTCAAAGAACTCTATCTGTTCGACCCGGAGGGCGAGTATCTTCGACCGCGGCTGAAAGGTTTTCGACTGGCGGCTGGCCAGTATCAGGCGGTGGCTGCCGATGCCGAAGGAAAGCTTTTCAGCCCCGAGCTAGGGCTTGGACTGGCGGTCGAAAAGGATCTGTCGCGGCTCATCGATCCGGCCACGTGCTTGCCGTTGCAGACGGACGAAGAGAAAGACGAGGCGCTGCGACGGGCTGCGGGGGAAGCCAACGAAGCTCGGCGCGAAGCCGAACTCGAGCGTCAGCGGTCGGCGATGCTGGAGGCCGAACTGGCGAGGCTGCGAGCCGCGCGGTCGTCCGACGAATCGTAGCGGGGCGGCCGGTCACTGCCGGCTGTTCCACGCCACCAGCTCGGGCAAGAAGCGATCGAGTTCCGTCTCGAGCACGGCCAGGGCCTGGGCAGCATCGCTGAGATCGCCCGTCTTGCCCATCAATTCCAGGCGCTTCGCCGCCTCGACGGCGCGTGCCGCGGCAAAGTTGCCGAGCGAACCCTTGAGCGTGTGGGCCGACAGCCGCAGCGCGGGCGCGTCGCCGCGCTGGACCGCCTCCCGCACCGCCGCCAGAAGCAGCGGCGCTTCTTGACGGATGACGCCGATCAGTTCCTCGAGCAACTCGCGGTCGCCTTGCAACCGCTCCAGCGCGGCCGCCCAGTCGACCGTCGACGTGTCGTGGTGGCCGTCGGCGGGAATCGGCGCGCCGGCGCTGATCCTTTCGATTGCGGCCAGCAGCTCGCGGGCACGAATCGGCTTCGACAAGTAGTCGTCCATGCCCGACTCCAGGCACCGCTCGCGGTCGCCCACCATGGCGTGTGCCGTCATCGCCACGATCGGCACGTGGCCGCCCGAGCTGCTTTCTTGCTGACGAATGGCCTTGGTGGCTTCCAGGCCGTCCATTTCCGGCATCTGCACGTCCATCAACACCATGTCGAAAGACTCGGCTTGCACGCGCGCCAGCGCCTCGTGCCCGTTGTTGGCCACGGTCACGTGGTGGCCCCATTTCTCCAGCAGGTAGACCGCGAGCTTCTGGTTGACGACGCTGTCTTCGGCGAGCAGCACCCTGAGACGACGCCCCGGCGTGGCAGGCGGGGGCAGTTCTTCGGCCGCCGTCTCTGGCGAGACGCTTCCATGCACGGCCGACAAGATGGAGTCGAGCAGCTCCGACTGCTTGATGGGTTTCATGAGGTAGGAAGCGATGCCGAGCTGCCGGCAGCGGCGCAGGTCGTCGGGCCGGTCGCCGGAGGTGAGCATCATGATCGTGGCGCCGGCGAGCTGCGGGTGCCGGCCGATCTCGGCGGCCAGCTCGAAGCCGTCCATCGCCGGCATATTCGCGTCGAGCAGCACCAGCGAGAACGGTTTGCCCGAAGCCGCGGCGCGCTGCATTTCGGCGAGTCCCGCCCGTCCCCCGTCGACGGCGGTCGGGCACATTCGCCAGTTCCGCAGCATTTCTTCCAGAATGCGGCGGTTGGTGGCGTTGTCGTCGACGATCAGCACCGGCAGGTCGACGAGCGTGCCCGGTTCGGCCGCTGGCGGGAGAGCGACCGGTCGGGCCCGGTCGAGCCGCACGGTGAAGTGAAAGCGGCTCCCCCGGCCGACTTCGCTTTCCAGCCAGATTTGGCCCCCCATCATCTCGATGAGCCTGCGGGAGATGGCCAGCCCCAACCCGGTGCCGCCGAAACGCCGCGTGGTCGAGCCGTCGGCCTGCTCGAACGCTTCGAAGATGAGCGCTTGTTTCTCCACCGGCACGCCGATCCCCGTGTCGGCGATGCAGAAGTGCAGCCCCACCCGGCCGTCGCGATCGTCGTCG
This sequence comes from Pirellulales bacterium, assembly GCA_035550375.1. Classification (GTDB taxonomy): domain Bacteria; phylum Planctomycetota; class Planctomycetia; order Pirellulales; family JAICIG01; genus DASSFG01. Next base: position 215,512 of record DASZPH010000066.1, read on the forward strand.
ACCTGCACGTCGACCACCACCTCGCCGCGATCGGTGAACTTGACCGCGTTGCCGACGAGGTTGTTCACCACCTGCCGCAGGCGGCCGGGATCGCCCGTCAGATACTCGGGCACCTCGGGCGCCACGTGGCAGGCCAGCTCGAGGCCCTTGGTGTGGGCGCGGAAAGCGAGCGATTTCATGGCGTCGCCCAGGCTGTCGCGCAAGGCGAAAGGAAATTGCTCCAGGTTCAGTTTGCCGGCTTCGACCTTGGAGAAATCGAGGATGTCGTTGATCACGGTCAGGAGCGAGTCGGCCGATTCCTTGACCAGCGTCAGGTATTCGCGCTGATCGGGGCTGAGCGGCGTATCGAGCACGAGCTCGGTCATCCCGATGATGCCGTTCATCGGCGTGCGGATCTCGTGGCTCATGTTGGCCAGAAAGACGCTCTTGGCCTGACTGGCCGCCTCGGCCGCTTCCTTGGCCTTATGCAACTCCACCTCGGCCCGCTTCCGCTCGGTGATGTCGGTCGAGATGCCACACAACGCGTGGGGCACGCCGAACGAGTCGTACAACAGGAACTTGGTCGACACGTAGGTGTGGGGACCGTCGTCGTGCGGAGCGACTTCTTCAAATTGCAGAGGGGCGCCGGCGGACAGCACGCGATGGTCGTTGGTGCGAAATGTCTCGGCCAGCTCGGGCGGAAAAAGGTCGAAGTCGCTCTTGCCCACCACCTCCCCGCGCCGCACGTGAAACAACGATTCAAAGAGCCGGTTGACCAGGACGTAACGGCCGTCGATTCCCTTGACGTAGATCACCGCTTGCGCGTTGTCGAGAATCGACTGCAGCCGCTGCTGGCTTTCGCGCAAGGCTTCTTCGGTCTGCTTGCGGGCGCTGACGTCCCAGAACATCCCCTGGGTGCCGACGATTCGCCCCTCGCTGTCGCGCAGCGGCGTCTTGAGAACCTGGACGTAGAGCTTGCTGCCGTCCGGCTTTTGGTGTTCTTCGATCGCTTCCAGCACGCGGCCGGTTTCAATGACCTGCTGATCGTCGCGGCAATATTTCCCAGCCAACTCCGCCTGATAGAAATCGAAATCGGTCTTGCCGATCACGCCCTCGTTGGTCGCGCCCAGCGTCTCGCAAAACAGGCGGTTGGCAAAGGTGAACCGTCCCTGTGGGTCCTTGCGGAAGACGTTCATCGGCAGGTTTTCGACGAGCGAATGGTAGAGCGCCTCCGAGTGGCGCAGCGCCTGTTCGGCCCTTTTCCGCTCGCTGATATCGCGGAAGAAGAAAGTGAACACCGGGTTTCCGTTGGCGCGGGCGATGGTCATGGCCATCTCGGCGGAGAACGTCTCGCCGTCGGCGCGCATGGCCACCACTTCGGTCCGCCGCCCGAGCATCGACCCTTCGCGTTCGGCCACGTGCCTCACAACGCGCTCGGTCTGGCCGCCGGAGTCGTGAGGCGGAAACAGCACGTCGTCGGGCTTGCGGCCGATGACCTCGGTCCGGCGCCGGTGGAACGTCCGCTCGGCGGCCGGATTGAACTCGGTAATCACTCCCTCGTGGTTCACGGCTACGATCGGATCGATCGACGACTCCAGCACGGCCTGGCGGAGCGACTCGGCTTCGGCCGCGCGGCGGCGGTCGCCCAACAGTCGATGCACCAGCGCCAGGCAGACCGGTTTGTCCTTGCGCGGATGACGAACGAGAAACGCCGTGATGTGCACGTCGAGCGGCTCGCCGTCGCCGCCCTTCATCTGTCCCTCACCGTGCCAGCGCCGGCCCGCCCGAACGGCGGGAAACGCCTCGGCACGCAGCACGGCCCGCGTCGAGTCGGAGTAGACCTCTCGCAGTCTTGTGCCCGCAAAGTCGTCGTCGCCGGAAAAGCCCAACAGGCGTCGGCCGGCCGGGTTCATGTAGAAAAGCTCCGCGTGCAGCGTGGCCAGGCAGACGGCGTCGTCGCTCTGGTCGTAAAGGCTGCGGGTGAGGTCGAGAATATCGCTCATCAGAAGGATGTCGCGGGGCGATAGGACAGCCGACCCGGGCCGCCCACAACTATCTTCTCACAAGGCCCACAGCGCTACAAGCAAGCCGAACCAACGGTCGGGTCCTAAGTCTTCGGCGGCGAGCGTTCCGCGGTCGGCACAATCCGCACGTCACGCCCATTCCTCAAGCCGTTCAGCCGGGCGCACCGAAAGACCCTTCTATGAAGATCGCCAGCTTTATTCTCGTGGTGGCGGTGGTGACGTCGAGCGGTTGCTCGCTGGTATCGGGCTTCCATCGCGACTGGCATTCGACCTGTTGTTGTGCGAACCGCGGCGACGTGGGGGGCTGCTGGCAGGGCTGCTGGGACAGCCAGTGCAGCGGTCACACCGGCAACCTGAAGGCCATCATCAGCCGCCAGGACGCTTGCCATTACGAGGCCCGCTTTCGCGGCACTTTTTTCAAGGTCATTCCGTTCCAGTATCGCATGACGCTGACGGCGGTTCCTCACGAGGACCATTACGACCTGCACGGCGAGAAGGATCTGGGCCGGCTCTTGGGGGTCTACCGTTTCCGCGGTTACGCGACTCCCAAAAACTTCGTGGCTCATTACACCTCGAAGGATGACCAGGGACGCTTCCTGATGTCGCGGAAATAGGCCTATCCGAGAACCGGCATGGCGGCGCGGGCTTCTCGCCTTCCGCTCCGCGCACGGCACCCCCAAGAACCTCGCTGGGTAGTGGGCTTCCAATTACTGTGGTGAAGAATCTGGGGTGGTCGCGGGGCGACCATCTAGGGGCGGCCGTCGCTAACAACCTCTTCGTCCGGTGAATCGTCCGGCGGTTGGCTCTCCCCGGCCTTCTGCTCTAACTCCTGAAGGTATCTTCTGCCGAGTCGTTCGAGTCTGATGTTTGGGTTGATGCGTCTCTTTTCGAGGGCCTCCGCCTGTTCGTGGATGACCCGGTTTTGCCAGACGAAAAGCGGGTTGTGGCGAACTCCAGCTATCCATCCGCCGAGTCCGCACCCCACGCAGGCTATCAACCACAGCATCGTTTTCAAGGAGAACTGGGGGCGGCGCATGAGATTCATTCAGCCCCGTCGGGCATGTTCTGCCACTTCGATCCGTCAGGCAGGACCATAATTGCCCTGATGTCGTACCAGTGTTCACCGAACTTCAAATCGCACGAGAGGCTTGTCCAGTTGCGACTGGAACGCCATTCCCGCAAAGAACGCCGCCACGACCAGCATGGCCACCAGCAATACGCGGAGGGTGAATTGAGGACGAGGCATAGATTAAACCTCCAGCCTAAGACTGGGGGTCAGGGGAATTCTCGAATTCACGCTTTAGCTTCTCGTACATTGCGCGTCTTGGCTCAAGGATCCGCCGTATCGTTTGCTCGTCCATTTTGACTCGTGTTGGCTCATCCGCAGATTCAAGATCAACGACTCGAATCGTCACTTCATCGCCAGCTTTTAGGTTCGTATTCGGCCAAGACAGGCATTCCTGCCGTCCGTAAGAATCACCATCGACGGTAAGGCCGATCGTTTCATCATCGGTTCCAGGGGTGCCGCTGTAATCGAACTGCCCATGCCGAAGAACCCAAATAATATGGGCGTGCAATGTGCCTGGATCGCCGACACCTGCCGTGCAGAGTTTCCGGCCATTCACAAGAATATCGAAGCAAATCATCGGCTGCACCGTTCAGGGATTTTGAGGGCGAACGTCACAGCGCCCTCAAGCTGAACTGAAACCGTCGGGTCATGGTTGTCGCAAGGCACGGACAGAAAAGGCGAAGCCCAGAAAGCGGAGGCCGAAGAGCAGGAATCGCTGCATTCCAAACCACGGCCAACAAAGGGCCATCAGCATCAGCCCGCACGACACGATCGCAGCTTGGATTAACAGGATACGGTTGAGGCTCATTGGAAACCGTCGGGTCATGGGGGAGGTCATGGAGGGAATGGCACTAACTTAAGGAAGTTGGCGCCGGCGGCCGTCTCTGAAAATAGGCAGAGCGCCACGCCGCGCTTTGCACGGTAATTGCGAGGCGCACCGTATTTTAAAAAGTTGCACCGCAATTGGTTAGATGGGCAGGTCTCGCATGAACGGCGCGACTCTGCCTTCTTTCGTGTAGTCGTCGATTTGGAAGTCGCCCAGCCGGAAGAATTCGACAGCCTGGGCCATGTGATCGGGATTAGCGGTGAGCAGTCGGAACCGTTCCAATTCGCCAGCGTTGTGGGGATGCTCGTTGAGCAACCGGAAGGCGTTTTCTAACCCGTCCGCGATTGCAGAAGCCTCTCTGGCAGATACGATGCCCTGATGCGTCGAGTATTCGGCTAGTGCGCGTTCTGGTTTCCAGCCGCCTGCGACTGCGGCATCGAGGAGCAAGAAGTACCGCTCGTGGACTGGACCCAAGAGAGTCGTTCTAGTCCAAAGCAAGAAGAGGGGCGATCTTCTCTTTTCGTCGACCATTCGTGCACCCTGAGCCGGGATTTATCTGGTCATTAGACCGCGCCGGCTTTGCCTAGAAAGTCTCTTTTGCCCAGAAAGTCGTGAGTCTGCCCAGAAAGTCCCAGCCCCTAATGGGCGCCGGCCGGCGCTGGGTCCGGTGGCCGTGCCTAAGAAGCGCGACCATACCGCCGACGAATTCGGCAAGAAACGTTGCCAGCATGTGGCCGACTTCATGAAATACTGACACGTCGTGGGGAGCCACCGCCACGAACGATGTTACGCCAAAGAGCCACCGGAGCGAGAACCGCATAATCGACTCCTTTCGTTCCGGTCATTAGACCGCCCCAGAGCGGCGGGGCAAGCACTCTGACGCTACCCCTCGCTGGCAACCATTGCCATTCGAGGCGCGCTCTGCAACGATACGGGTTGGAGACGCCGTTTGGCGTCTCCGCTAAAACCCGGTATGGCACCGCGGAGCCCAAGCATGTCGAGCAACGAGCCGGATCGGGGCGCACCGTCCGCACCGCCAAGCTCGCACGCTGGCACGATCGTCGTCCTGGCGATTGTGGGCCTTGGCGTCGTCTGGACTTACATCTTCTTTGGCATGAGCGCCCTCGGTTGGTGGATGAAGGGGGCCGCCACCATCGTCATCTTGGCGCTCATGGTCGCCGCCTGGAGCTGGCGGCAAAAACGAATCAGCCAGCAGCTCGACGTGCTGCAGCGATGGGCCGACGACGACGAAGCCCGCAGCCGTCGAAGACCGGCTCGCCGACCCTGACGTAGGTTGAGACGAGCGAAGCGCGTCCCACCGCAGGTACTCGCCTAAACGTCCGCTAGCCGCGCGTCTGCGTCGCCGAATTGCGGCAGGTTCACACCCACGCGATCCATGAGCGAGAGGTAGAGACTGCACAGCTTCCGGTTCTGGTCGCCGCGCGTGGCGTAGTCGAGCACACGGCCGGTGTCGAGAGCTCCACCCAGGCCGCCCACAAGCAGGAGCGGCAGCTTCGTCGAATCGTGCTGGCTCCCCGACCACATATTCGAAACGAACATCAAGCAGGAATTGTCGAGCACGGTGGTCTCCCCCTCCCGCATGTCGGCCAACCGGCCGGCCAGGTAGGCAAGCTGGCTCACGTAATAACGTGAGACGCGCTCGTAGGCATCTGATCGATCGTCGTGCGAGGCCGGATGGTGCGCCAGCCGCACGTCGAGAAACGGGTAGAACAGGCCCGACAGATCGCGGCACAGCAGGAGCGTGGCCACCCGCGTCTTGTCGGTCTGAAAGGCCAGGGCGATGATGTCGCCCATGAGCCGCATGTGGTCGCGAATGTCTTCGGGCAAGCCGTTGTCGGGCCGCTGGAGAGAGATCGTCGGCTGCCCGCGGTCTTTCGCCCGCTCTTCGGCCACGCTCTTCATGGCCCGCGCGCGTTCGATCTGCTTTTCGACCTCGCGGACGCTCGTCAGGTACTCGTCGAGCCGCGCCCGGTCGGACCGGCTTACCTGCCGGCCGACGAAAGCCGCGTGCTCGCCGACGCGGTCGAGAATGCTTCTGGTTCGCTTGCTCCCCTGGTTGTCGAACAGGCTGTCGAACGCCAGCGAAGGATAAACTTCCATCGGCACCGGGGAGAAGGCGTCGTGCCACGAGATGTGCGAGCTGTAGGCCATCGAGAAATTCGTCTCGTGATAGCCGGTGATCGGTTGCTCGCAACCGAGCACCAGGCTCGCTTGCGGAGTCGCTTCCTGAAAATGGTCGGCGAGCACCTGGTCCATGCTCACGCCGCCCTTCAGCACGGCTCCCTTTTGCAGGGCGGCGCCCGACAGGATGTTGCCCGTCTGCCCGGGGTGGATGCCCACGCCTGTGGCTTGTTTGTTGAAGAGTCCCGTGATGACGTTGAGCCTGCTCTTGAAGGGGGCCAGCGGCTGGAGCGTTTGGCTCAGCTCCATCTCGGCGCCGCTGCCCTTTGCCCACCAGTGGTTCGGGTTGATGCCGTTGCCCATGAACAGGGCGGCGAAGCGTTTGGGAAGGCCGGCGGCCTCCGCGGGCGATTCGTCGCCCCAAGCCGAGAGGGACTCTAGCCACGGCAGCGACATGGCGACGCCGACGCCGCGAAGGACCGTACGACGCGTAAATGGCCTTCGTCGGTTCGTCATTCGGCGCTCGCTCGTCGGGTGAGAAACTGCGGACTGCTGACGATCGTCTCGACGAGGCTGCCGAAGCGATAGTCGTCTGCGACCAGGCGGGTGCGCATATTTTCCACTAAAAGCTCGTCGGAGGGCAAGAGTCCGCGGCCCAGCGCGTAAACCACGAGCTTCCGGCAGAAGTTATCGACGAAATCGTCCTGCCGGCGCCGCCGGACGTAGTCGCGCAGTCCGTCAATTCCCGATCCCTGGCTGCCGTCGCGAAACACGGCCGCCTCGGTTACGGGGTGGCCGGACAGGTCACGATCCCGACGCTCGCCGATCGGGCCGTAACCCTCGAAGACCAGCCCAACCGAATCGAACCGGTCATGGCAGACCGCGCAGTTTTTTAGTTCACGATGACGGGCCAGAAGCTGGGGCAAAGTCAATTCACCCAGCGCCGCCTCGTCTTTGGGCAGCTCGGGCACCGACGGCGGGGGAGCCGGAATGCGCTCCCCCAACAGACGCGACACGACCCAGTAGCCCCGCTTGACCGGACTCGTGCGCAAGCCGGGCGAATTCTTGGTCAAGAACACGGCCATCGGAAGCAAGCCGCCACGGCCCCAACGGCCCACGGCGTCGAAACGAAGCCATCCGTCTGCCTCGCCCGCGGGCCACGGGATGCCGTAGTGACGCGCGAGCACCTGATTTGCGAACGTGTAATCACCGTAAAGCAGGTCGAGCAGCGAGCCGTTTTCCCTGGCGAGATGCACGAAGAACCGCAGCGGCTCTTCGTACATCGCCTGGCGAAGGTCGCTGGTGAAAGCCGGGAATCGCTCGCGGTCGACGCTATTGTGCTCGTCGAAGCGCCGAAAGTCGAAAAAACTGCCCGCGAACTGCGTGGCCAGCCCCCGCACCCGCTCGTCGCGCAGCATGCGACGCGATTGGGCGAGCAGGACGTCCGGTTGATGCAAATCGCCCGCCGCGGCATGAGCCAGCAGCTCCTCATCGGGCATACTCGACCAGAGAAAATAACTCACTCGGCTTGCGAGGTCGTAGTCCGAAAGCGGCCGGGCTCGAAAAGCAGGCGCCTGACCGTTTTCGCCAGCCGTCGTGCTGGCGGTGGTCACGTCAGGCGCAGCCTCGCGCCCGAAGTCTCCAAGATCGAGGCGATAGCAAAAGCAGGGCGAGACCAGGACGCTGGTGACGCAGTCTCGCATCGCGCTGTCGTGATCCGGGCCTTCCTCGCCGCGCAGCTCATGATAGAAGGCGAGCAGTTCGTCTCGCTCGGCCCGCAAAAGCGGGCGGCGGTAGGCGCGTTCGGCGAATCGCGCGAGAGCGGCCAAGTGGCTGGGCTCGGCGGCCAGCCGGGCCTCTTCCACCCAGCGAATGTCGGCCGCCATGCTCGTAAAATAGACTTCGATGGCCTCGACCGCCTGATCGCTGGCCCCGATCTGGCGGGCCTTGGCCAGGTACGCGGCGCGGAGTCTTTCGATTTTAGCCGCGGACGCGGCCGCTTTGTCCTCGGAGCGGGCGAAATCAAACTCGCTGCCCATCGCAAAGCGCGGCGGTTCGGCCCGCTCGAAGAAGATAAAGTCCTTGTACTGCCGGGCCGGCACACCCGTGATGAAGTTCAGTTCCTCCCAAAGCGCATCGAGCTGGCTTCGCTCGTCATCCCCCAGCACCAGTTCACAAAGCGGCCCGTCGTCGCGGAAATAGCCCTGCATCAGATGAAAGCCGGCCGTCAGCAGGCGGCCCTTCGTGCCGCCGTTGCTCTCAAAGTACGGGGGGCGCTCGGCGATAAAAAAAACATCCGGAAAAATGCGGCAGAATCGGGCGGCCGTGCCGTCCTCCTTCGCGCTCAGCATCCTTCCGGCGGCGAGCTGGCGATTTCGCCACAGCACCAGCGGCTGGCTGCCGTCGGAAATGCCCTTGACGCGCAGCCTGTCGACCGTCGGAACAAACCGCTTGCGCGTCTCGATGACGAAATCGGACATTCGGCGACAGCCGAGGCGCGCGTCGTCTACGCCGCCTGCTTCCTCGGGCAACTGACGCCACAGGGATCTCAACTCGGCCAGCGGACCGGCTTCTTCCTGCGAGTCCGTGAGCACAGACCAGACTGCGGCCGCGTATTTGGGGCTGAGCCCGGCTTCGGCCGCGAAGTCGTCGAGCGAGGCGGTGGACCGACCGAGCGTCTCGCGCCGGCTGAACCGCCAGGCTGCTAAAAAGTACTCGGCGTAGTCGACCGCGTGGCGGCGGTAAAAGTCGACGATGCGGGCGACACAGTATTTGTCGCGGTCGGTGTCGGTAACGACCGGGTGCGGCGCAAAGTCGATGCCCGTAGGCTTGAGAACCAGGTGGTCCGCCACCTGACGGGCGGCCGCCAGGTACTTTTTGAGCCAGGCCGGCGAAGTGGCGAGCGACTCGCCCGAATTGTCGAAGCCGGCCTCGTTGGCCGGGTCAACCGGGAATTCGCTGAGCGGCCGCAGGTCGATGCCCGTCAGATCACGGATCGTGCAGTCGAGCTCAAAGTTGCTCAGCCGCCGAACGGGCACGTCGCCCGGGTCGCCGGCGTGGCGCCGAGCCTCGTCATCGCGGAGCGCCCGCAGCCATTTGACCGCGTCCGATCGCTCCGCCTCGGTCGGTCGCCGTGGAGCGTCATCGGGTGGCATTTCTTCCGCTTCCAGACGCTCGAGCACCCGCTGCCAGATACGAAATGCCGCGGCAACGTCGGCCGGGGACGAATAGCCGCTCAAATCGAGCTTGGCTTCTTGGCTGGCCGCACCGTGACAGTCGAGGCAGTAGGCCTGCAAAAACGGCTGAACGGCCGTCTGGAAACGGCTGTCGCCGGCAGGCTCGGCCCCGTCTGCCGCTCGTAGACAGCTTGCCGTGCCGCCGAGCAAAATAGCCCCCGCGAGCGACGCAAATCGAAACTGCCTTCTGCCGAACTCCATGCCACTAGGCTAACGTCGTTCGGCGTGGGCCGTCAAACTTTACCGGCGCAGGCCCAGGATCAACTCGACCTCGCCGATCGGACTGCCGAGTCGACTGGCGATGGCGGCGCTGGTCAGTCCCTCGTCGGCCAGGGAATAGATCTCGGCGTGCCGGCGCGACGCACGAGCCACAGGCTCGGTCTTGCCGTTTGCTCGCGCCGATGCCGGTTGGGCGCCTTCCGCTGAGGGCTGACCGCTCATCACATCGTCATCGACGGCGCGTCGACTTTCCGCCCGACTGATCGCCGCCTCCAACCGGTCGGTTTGCTGTTTCGCGTCCCGAAGGAGCTGCTCGATGATCACGATCTTGCTGTCGAGTTGGCCCTGCAACTCCCTCGCAAGGTCGTGCATCTCGACTTCCCATTTGTGAACGTTTCGCGGCGAGTCGAGGTGATGGGCTGGCGCCGATTGCGGCCGAGGCTGCGAGAAGGTCGCGGGGGACGGCAAGGCCGATCTGGACCCTCCCGAAAGCTGCCGGTGGGTGCGGAGGAGCAACACTCCGCACGTGAGCACCAGGCCGGCGAGGAACAACAGGGTCGTGAATTCAATTTGCGCCAGGAGCAACATCCGTGTGACTCCGAATCGATCGGGCGAGCGGGACGCTTCAGCCTCCCGGTGCTCATTTACTCGTCTGCCAGGCTCTCTGCGCCGCCTCGTAGACATCTTTCAAAGGCAGATCTCGTTCGCGCGCGATGCGGCTGCACGCTTCATATTCGGGCGAAAAGCTCGGCTCTTGCCCGGCCACCCACCCCAGCTTTCCTTCGATGGTGCCAAACTCGGTTTCCACGCGGTGCGGCTTGCGCTCCAGCTTGTGACGGCTGGCCGGCCAGCGCCGCACGCCGAGCGTGCCCGTCTCGCGAAACATGATGCGCTCCATCTTTTCCACCAGGGGCGGTTGACAGAGCACCGTGAGCGTCACACCCGGCCGGTTCTTTTTCATCTGGATGGCCGTTGTATACACGTCCAGGGCTCCGGCCTCGAGGAGCTTGGTTGTGGCAAAGCCGATGACTTCCCCCGACACGTCGTCGAGGTTGGTTTCGACGACCCAAACCTGGTCGGCAGTCAGTTCGTCGGCCGCCTCGCCCACGAAGAGCCGCAGCAAGTTCGGCTGGGTTTCCAAGTCGCGCGTTCCGGCGCCGTAGCCGATGCGGTCGATTTTCATCGACGGCAGCGGACCGAACTGATCGACCAGGGTTGCCACGATGGCCGCGCCGGTTGGCGTGGTCAACTCGGCGGCCACGTGCGACTCGGCAAGCGGAATTCCCTGCAACAGTTCGGCCGTCGCCGGCGCGGGAATGCTGCACGTGCCGTGGGCGATGGTCACTTTTCCCTGCCCGGTTGGCACGGGCGAGCAGACGATGCGGTCGACGCCGAGGATGTCCCAGCCGATCGCCGCGCCCACGATATCGGCGATCGAATCGACCGCCCCAACCTCATGAAAGTGGACTTTGCGGATCTCCGTGCCGTGTACTTTGGCTTCGGCCTCGCCCAGCCTGGTAAAAATCCGCTTGGCGATATCTTTCTGACGGCCGCTCAAATTGCTGCCGTCGATCATGTCGGTGATGTGATGCAGATGGCGATGAGCGTGTTCGGGCGGATGGTCGACCGCGACGTGCAGACCGCGAAACCCCTTTCGTTTCACGTTCTGGGCCGAAAGCTTCACTCCGTTCAGGCCGAGCGAATCGATGCCGGCGGCGATGGCCGCCAGATCGACGCCCGCGTCGACCAGCGCAGCGAGCGTCATGTCGCCGCTAATGCCGCTCAAGCAGTCGAGGTAGGCGATCTTCACGTTGTTGGTGGTTCGTGGCGGTTGGGAGATGCGTTCGCAACCGGCTCGATTCTAAATGGCCTCGACGGCGTCGCAAGTCCAGTTCTGGGCGGCTTTCCCGAACGGTCGGCCCAGCCCGATTTTCCGATCCCCTCCCCTGGTTCCCCCCGGTTTCGGTGCGGTCAATTCCGCCTTGGCTGGAACTGTCGAATCTGATAGTTTCCCCGCTCGGCTTTCCCCCGCGTGCCGGCAGGTTTGCGCTTGCGCCACGGTATGGCAGCGCTTGCGCGATGACCGTCGAACGCTTGCGCCAATGGGTGAACACGGATGAACAACTTTGGCAGGGCGCTGCGCCTGGCGCTGAGGTATCCCTTTACGCTCGGTTCGTCCGTCTTTTGCGCTTTGGTTGTGGCCCTGCTCTGGGGCGGCAATATCAGCACGGTCTATCCCCTGGTGGAGGTGACCACCAAGGGCCGCTCGCTGCAGCAGTGGGCGGCCGAGGCGGTGGCCCACTGTGAAAAGAATGCCGATCGGTTTCGTCGCCAGGCGGACGACATGGCCGCGCAACTGAAGACGGCTGCAGCCGATCAGCGCCCGTCGATTGCCAAGAAAGAACAGCACTTCCGGCAGCAGGCCGAGTTGGAGTTGAAAGACGCCTCCCGCTACGCCTGGCTGGGCGAACACCTCATCAATCCCTTTTTCCCCAACGATCCGTTCGTCACTCTGACCCTCGTGGTCGGCGCCCTGCTCGCCGGAACCGTCATCAAAAGCGCGTTCTTCGTCGCGCAACAGATCCTCGTGGCGCGGCTGTCTCAGCGGGTCGTTTTCCATCTCCGCAAGGAGTTCTATCGACGCACGCTGCGCATGGACCTGGGCACCTTTACCAACGAAGGAACGAGCGACCTGATGAGCCGCTTCACCTTCGACATGGAAAGCCTCTCCACCGGGCTGAACGACTTCTTCGGCAAGCTCATCCGCGAGCCGATGAAGATGGTCACCTGCCTCGTTGGGGCGGCCTGCGTCTGCTGGCAACTGCTCGTGCTCTCCCTCGTCGTGGCCCCCCTGTCGGCCCTGCTCATCCGCTGGCTCGCCAAGTCGCTCAAGAAGGCCAATCGCAAGGCGATGGAGGAGATGTCGCAGATTTACAACATTCTGGAAGAAACTTTCCAGGGTATTAAAGTCGTCAAAGCGTTCACCATGGAGCGTTCCGAACGCTGGCGTTTTCACGCGGTAAGCAAGAAGTATCTGAAGAAGGCCATGCGCATCGCCCGCTACGACTCGCTCACCCGTCCGGTGACCGAGGTGATGGGGATGACCACGGTCTGCGTGGCGCTCTTGGCCGGCGCGTACCTCGTTCTGGAGCAAAAGAACTCCCTGCTGGGAATTCCGATGGGCCGTCAACCGCCCAGCTTCGAGGGGCTGCTGCTCTTCTACGGACTGCTGGCCGGCGTGAGCGACCCGGCGAGAAAGCTTTCCGAAGTTTTCAGCCGCATTCAGCGGGCCTCGGCCGCCAGCGACCGGATTTATCAGCTCCTCGATCGGGAACCGCGGATCGTCGACAACCGGCAGGCGCGCCCCGTGGTTCGCCACCACCGCGACCTGGTGTTCGACCAAGTCGGCTTTCACTACCAGCCCTCGCAGCGGGTCCTGGAAAACATCGATCTGCGGATCGCCTTCGGCGAGACGATTGCCATCGTCGGTCCCAACGGTTGCGGCAAGAGCACGCTCGCCAACCTGATACCCCGGTTTTTCGACCCGGTTTCCGGCTCGGTCCGTCTGGACGGCCTCGACCTGCGCGACGTCCGCCTGCGCGATCTGCGCAGCCAGATTGGTCTGGTGACGCAGGAGACCCTCCTGTTCGACGACACGGTTCTGGCCAACATCCGCTACGGCAGCCCCTGGGCCAACCGCGACGACGTGATCCGCGCGGCCCAGCGCGCCCACGCCCACCGTTTCATCGAAGAAAAACTGGAGAGCGGCTACAACACGGTCGTGGGGCAGCGAGGCAACCTTCTCTCTGGCGGCCAGCGGCAACGGATCGCCCTGGCGCGGGCCATCCTGCGCGACCCGCCGTTGTTGATCCTGGACGAAGCCACCAGCCAGGTCGACCTGGAAAGCGAGCAGGTGATCCAGCAGGTTCTGGAGCAGTTCGTCCGCAACCGGACGACGGTGATTATCACCCACCGCATGGGCACGCTCGCCCTCGCCGACCGGATCGTGGTCATGGAGGCGGGGCGCATTCTCGACGTCGGCACGCACGACGACCTCCTGCGTCGCTGCTCGCTCTACGGGCGGCTGCACGACATCCAGTTCAAAGAGATTGCGTAAAAGAAGGTCTTGGGTCTTGGAAGCGGAATCCGCGTTCGGAGCTTCGCCAGACGGTTCGCGCCACGGCCCCAAAACCTAAGACCCAAGACCTAAGACCCAAAGACTCACCGATACGTAGCAATTACAATTACGTGTTTGAACTCCGGTTGATTGATTGATCGATTGTTTGGAGTCTTTGGGTGCCAAGTCTGACGGTCGAAAACTATGTCAAGGCCATCCTGCAAATCTGCTTCGCCCAGTCGGGCCGCCCGGCGGCCACCGGGCAAATCGCCACGGCCTTGAGCGTTTCGCCCGGCACGGTAACCAGCATGCTCAAGACGTTGAGCGAAAGCGGCCTCGCCACCTACACGCCCTATGAAGGCGTGCGGCTTACGGCGACGGGCAACGCGCTGGCTCTGCGAGTGGTGCGGCGGCACCGGCTGATTGAGCTGTTTCTCGCCAAAACGCTCGACCTGCCCTGGGACGAGGTGCACCAGGAGGCCGAACACATGGAGCACGCGGTCAGCGACCGGTTGATCGATCGGATCGACGAGTTCCTGGATTTTCCGCAGGTCGATCCGCATGGCGATCCAATTCCCCGGGCCGACGGCTCGCTCGACATGCCGGTCGGCCGCACGCTGGCCCAATGCCAGGCGGGCTTTCGTTTTCGGGTGGCCCGCGTGGTCGACCAATCGCCCGAATTCTTGCGGTTTCTTACCGACGCGGGCCTGCCGCTTGGCACGCAGGGGGTCGTGACCGCCAACCAGCCGGACGCCGGCGTGCTGAGCGTCGCGGCCAATGGCCAGACGACGGAACTCGGCCGCGAGGCGGCGGAAAACATCCTGGTGGCTGCACAGGAATGAAAGCAGTCGGCCCCCGATGCCCATGTCCCCGACCGTTTGACGACCGTTCGCCGCCCGCATACAAATAGGCTGGCGGGGCGATCTCGGTCCCGCCGCTCGCGAATCGGCGACCGATGAGGGGCCCTCGCAATGGGGACCTGCGAACCTGGTCAGGGGAGAAATCCAGCAGCCATAAGCAGTCAGCCCTTTGTGCGGCGGGCCTCTCATCCGTCGCCGACAATCGACGCAGCAGGCGGCAGGGTAGCAGGCGGCAGAGTGCCTTTCATCACCGCCTCTTGACTCGAAGCACGCTCATTCGCCGGCTTCGGCCCACGCTCGACCACTCCGCGGGATTATTCCCGTCCAGCACGGTTAGAATCGCAGCACTTCGTCAGAACAGCGGGATCGATCTCATGGCATTCACGTTCGACGCAACCCTGAAAGACCTGGCCCGCGACTGCCCGGAGGGCCTCTTGAGCCGGTTCGACCGCCCGCCAGCAGCACCGATCAAACTGCTCAACGTCGACCTTTCGGCCGTGAGTCGCTCGGCGGATCTGATCGTCGGCATCGGGGAGCCGATGCAAGAAATCGTGCATATCGAGTTTCAAACAAGCGCCGCACCCTGGAAGCACGCTGACGTTCTGGTTTACAACGCCCTGCTGTTCTCGCAACAGCGGGTGCCGGTGCATTCCGTGGCGATACTGCTTCGGCCCGAAGCTGCGCACGCCAACCTGACGGGCCGCGTCCGCTACGCCCCGAGACCCGAACGTGGTAACATGGACTTTGGTTACCAGGTGGTACGCCTCTGGGAGATCGAGGCCGAGCAATTCCTGATGGGCGACGTCGGGCTGACGCCGCTCGCCGTGCTTGGCCGGCTGCCGGAAGGCGTCGAAATCAAAGATGGACTGGCTACGATTGCAAGGCGGATTGCCGAGCGACTCAGCAAGGAGACGTCCTCCGACAGAGCGGGCAAGCTCCTGGCGAGAGCTTTGCTGCTCTCAGGCTTACGCGTGAGGCGCAACGTCGCCTTCGAGATTTTTCAAGGAGTCCACATGATGGAAGAATCCGACACCTTTCTGGCGATTCTCGAACGGGGGGAGGAACGAGGAATCCGCGGGATGATTTTGATGCTCGGCGAAGACCGTTTCGGCCCCGCCGACGAATCGGTAAGGGCTGCCCTCAACAACATCAACGACTTGGATCGGCTACGCCGCATGGGACGCGCCACTCCTAAGGCGGCAAGTTGGCAAGAGCTCTTGGCCACGCCCTGACGACGATGGAAACTTCTACGCCAGACACGACCGAACTTGAGTCCGACCGCGCCGGCGAATACGTGGTGGTTGCCCGGCGATATCGCCCGCAGACCTTCGCCGAACTGGTAGGTCAACAGCATGTGGCGCAGGCGCTTGCCGCCGCCATCGCCTCGAACCGGGTGGGCCACGCCTATCTCTTCACGGGCGCCCGCGGCGTCGGCAAGACGTCTTCGGCCCGCATTCTGGCCAAAGCGCTCAACTGCGTGACCGGCCCCACTGCCACGCCTTGCAACGAGTGCGATATCTGCCGAAGCATCAGCACGGGCGACGACGTCGACGTGATGGAGATCGACGGCGCCAGCAACCGCGGCATCGACGAAATGCGGCAGCTTCGACAAAACGTCAACGTCCGTCCCAGCCGCGCGCGGTTCAAGATTTACATCATCGACGAAGTGCACATGCTCACCAAGGAGGCCTTCAACGCCTTGTTGAAGACCCTTGAGGAGCCGCCTGAGCACGTAAAATTCATCTTCTGCACGACCGAGCCGGAAAAAATCCCGGACACGATCCGTTCTCGCTGCCAGCGTTTTGATTTCGCGGGCATCCAGACAAAATCGATCGCCGAACGGTTGCAGCAAATCGTCGAGGCGGAGGGGGGGGAGGCCGAGCCGGCGGCGTTGGAGACCATTGCCCGGAGAGCGGCCGGCTCGATGCGAGACAGCCAGTCGTTGCTCGAGCAACTGCTCGCCTTCGGCGGCCGGAAGTTGACGCTCGACGACGTGCACAAGATGCTGGGAACGGCCGGCGATCGCCGGCTCGTGAGCCTCGCCGGCCACCTGGTGGCGCGCGACGCTGCGGCCGCTTTGAGCGATCTCGATCGGGCCCTGGCCGAGGGAGTCGACGTGGGGCCGCTGGTCGACCAGTTGCTGGGATACTTTCGCGACGTCATGGTCGCAGCGGCCGGCGGCCCGGCCGAATTGATGCTCTACAGCTCGCCGAGCGATCAGGAGGCGGTGGCGGCCGCCGGGCGGCAACTTGGCCTCGAAACCGTGCTGGCGATCATGCAGATTCTCGACCAGACGCTGGCGCGGCTGCGTTACAGCACGCACGGACGCATTCTGGCTGAGTTGGCCCTGCTGAGGATCTGCCGGCTGGAAAACCTCGAGTCGATCTCGAGCCTGATCGGGCAGTTGCGAGACGGCCTGCCGGCGTCGGCCGCCGGGGAAGCGAGGGCAGCCGGGCGACCGGCAGTCACCCCCCCTCCCAGCCTGGCCGCGGAGGCAAAAAAAAAACCGCTCGCCGAGAGCCTGAGTGAACCGTCGGGTTCCTCGAGTGTAAAAACTGCCTCGCCGCGAGCCGAATCGGAGGATGGCCTTCCCAGGCCGTCCACGGTTTCTGCTGAAGGGCCAGGAAGCCCGTCCTCTGGTGACGGGCTAGGAAGCCCATCCTCCGCATCGCTGTCGGGCCCGCCTCCGTCGCCAGTTTTAAGCGAACCAGCTTCTGTGGCGATGGGCGACGATCCCACCTCGGAGCCAATCGCCTCCGCAGCTTATGCCACCGCGGACGCCGGGGAGATTTGGAGTCAAGTCCTTATCGAACTTGGAGATATGCTGGCCGAGATGGCCCGCTTTGCGTCGCAAGTAGCAATTCCTGCGCCTAACCGGCTGGTCGCCTCTTTCCCAGAAAAGTATACTTCATGTAAGACCTACTGCGAGCGTCCCGACAACGTCGCGAAACTCGAGCAGGCACTGGCACGTCGCACGGGAGGTCGGATGCGCGTCGAGTTCGGGCTGCTTCCCGCTGGGAGCGATTCGACCGAAGCCAAGCCGGCGCCGCGGGCCGTCACGCCCCAGCAGAGGCTGCTGGAAAAAGCGGAGCATCCGCTGGTGCGGCGGGCGGTGGAGTTGTTCGGCGGATTCCCCGTGAAGGTCGAAGAACCGGACCGCTCGCGGGTTTAAGTCGCGGGCTTAAGAGGACAAGTTACGATGTTGGGAGCACTCGGAAATCTCGGTTCGTTGATCAAGCAGGCCAAGCAACTCGAGAGTCGGCTGGCGGGCGTGGGCGAAGAGCTGCGCGCCAAACGGGCCACGGGCACGGCCGGGGGGGGCCTCGTAGAGCTGGAGGTCAACGGCCTGGAAGAGGTCATTCGATGCAAGATTGATCCGAGCCTCTTGGCGGGCGGAGATCGCGAGCTGCTGGAAGATCTGGTCTGTGCCGCCGCCAACCAGGCCATCGGCAAGGCCAAGCAACTGCACGCAGAGGCGATGCGAAACCTGGCCGGCGGAATGGGTCTGCCGGGCCTCGACGACGCCCTGGCGAACCTCGGCCGCCCGCACGGTCGCCCCGGCCCTCTCTCCGAAGGAGAGGGAGATGAAGGATGAAGTATCGTGACGCTGCTCACGGAATCGGTCACGAAGCTGGTTGACGAGTTCGCCAAGCTGCCCGGCATCGGAAAGAAATCGGCCGAGCGGCTGGCGTACCACGTGCTGAGGGTGCACAAGACGGAAGCGCTGGCCCTGGCCGACGCGATCCGCAACGTCAAGGAGAACGTGCGGTACTGCCGCATCTGCTACAATCTGGCCGAAGGCGACGAGTGCGCCTTGTGCCGCGATCCACGGCGAGATCGCACGCTCTTGTGCGTCGTGGAGCAGCCGAGAGACCTGATGGCCCTGGAGCAGGCGGGAACCTATCGAGGCCTGTACCACGTGCTGCTGGGGCGCATCGCGCCCCTGGAAGGCATCGGCCCCGATCAGCTCACCATCGGCGCTTTGGTCGAGCGAGTGCGCGGCGGCCAGTGGCGCGAGATCATCATGGGAACGAACCCGACGCTGGAAGGCGACGGCACGGCGCTGTTTATCGCCAACCAGTTGCAGGACCTGCCGGTCCAGATCACCCGCCTGGCTCGCGGGATCACGACAGGCAGCGTGCTAGAGTTTGCAAATAAGGAGATTCTGGCCGACGCGTTAGCCGGACGGCAGAAATTTTAGAGACACGCTATGCGACTATCATTCGGCCAAGAAATGAAGATGGTCCAGCAGCAGAAGCTGGCCCCGCGAATGATCCAGTCGATGGAGATCCTGCAACTGCCGATCATGGCCTTGGAGGAGCGCATCGAACAGGAAATCGCCGAAAACCCCTGCCTGGAACGGGCCGATTCCGACCCCGACCTGCCCGACGAACAGATCGAACAGGTGAACCCCGACGCTCCGACCGCCGAAGAGAAAGAGCTGGTGGTCGATGAAACGAAGAACAACGAGGACGATTTCGAGCGTCTGCTGAATCTGGACGAAGAGTGGCCCGACACGTTCGAAGAACGTCCCAGGCCGAGCAGCACGCGGCTGGCTGAGGAGAGCGATCGCAAACACGACGCCATGGCCAACATGGTCTCCCGGCCGCAGTCTCTGCACGACTACTTGTGCGACCAGTTGGGATGGTTCGATCTCGACGAGCGGACGCGGGCGATGTGCGAGCGCATCATCTATAGTCTCGACTCGAACGGCTACCTTCCGGTGCGGCTGGAAGAACTGATCGACCCCACCGCCGGACCGGAGGATCTAGAGGTCGCCAAGCGCGCGCTGACGGTCATTCACAAGCTCGATCCGCCGGGGGTCGGAGCCCGCGACTTGCGGGAATGCCTCCTGTTGCAGCTCATGCCGGGGATCCACTGCTACGAGCAGTTGCGGACCTTGATCTCCAGTCATCTTGAGGATCTGGAACACAACCGCTTGCCGGTGATCGAGCGCCGCACGGGTTATTCGATGGAGCTGATCCAGGAGACCCTGGGCGAGCTGCGGAAGCTCAATCCCAAGCCGGGCGCTGTCTTCGGCGACGTCCACGCGCCGACCGTCACGCCCGACGTTTTCCTGGAGGTGGGCGACGACGGCAGCTACAAGGTCTTTCTCGAAGACGGCCGGACGCCGACGCTGTTCGTCAGTCCCTATTACCGCAAGCTTTTACAGCAGGGAAAGGCCACCGATGCTGAGCGCGAATGGATCAAGCGCAAGCTCAACAGCGCGCAGTGGTTGATCGATTCCATCGAGCAGCGCCGTAACACGCTGACGCGCGTGGCCCAGGCCATCGTCGACCACCAGACGGCCTTTCTGAGCAAGGGTCCCGAGCACATCGAGCCGCTGAAGATGCAGCAGATCGCCGACAAGGTCGGCGTTCACGTGACAACCGTCAGCCGCGCCGTGGACGACAAGTGGATTCAAACGCCGCGGGGAATCTTTCCGCTGAAGCGGTTCTTCGGAGGCGGCACGGTCAGTGCGTCAGGAGAAGAAGTCGCCTGGGACACGGTCCGCCTCAAACTGCAGGAGATCGTCGATCACGAGGACAAGCAGAACCCGTTCAGCGACGACGAGTTGGTCAAGGAGCTGGCCAAGCACGGCCTGACGGTGGCTCGCCGCACGGTGACCAAGTACCGCAAGGCGATGAATATTCCCAGCTCGCGCCAGCGCCGCGACTGGACCATCGGGGCCGATCAAGCCGGGCCGTCCGCGGATTCGGCGCCCGAAGCGGAAGAACTCGACCTGTCGCCGGCCTCCCCGATCTCGGCGCCCGAAACAGCAGCGGCCCGCCCGGGAGCATTGGAAGCTCGGCCTTTGGGAAACGGGGAATCGGGAGCGATCGGATCCGAAGCGTTTCAGTCGGAAGCACCGGCGTCCCAGCAACCAGCATCCCAGCAACCGGCGGCCAGCGGCCTGGACGACATCGCGCGCGGTGTCGGCGGGGCAAACCTGCACTCCACGCCGGTCGTCCTACCGCCGACCGACCTACGGCCGACCGATTCCCTCTAGCCGTCCTTCAAGCATCTTTGGCTTTGCCAGATGCGGGCTGCGAGAGCCTTCCTTTGCGTTTGGCATGACGAGAAAAAACGACCAGATCTTGCGCGCCGGGCCGCTGCACACCCAGCGAACCTTGACGGCCTTTTTGCGAGAGCAGTTGCCGGGACGCTCCTGGTCGGACGTACGGCGGCTGATCAGCTCACGGCAGGTCATGATCGACGGCAATCTCTGTCTCGACGGCGGCCGCCGGCTGCGCGGCACCGAGGTGGTCAAGCTGCTCGCTCATCCGACCGCCCCGCCGCCGCGAGAAGAGGACGTCCGCATCCTCTACCTCGACCCGCACCTGGTCGTCGTCGAAAAACCCCCGCGGATGACGTCGGTGCGGCACGCGGAAGAGCAGGGCTGGTCGTCGCGGCGAAAACAGATTCAGCCGACGCTCGAAGACGTCCTCCCCCGCGCGATCGCCCGCAAACTAAGCCGGGGCGCGCGAGGCCGGCGCGGCGCGCCGCCGGGCAAGCTGCACCCCGTCAAACCGGTTCATCGACTCGACCGCGACACCAGCGGTATCATGGTCTTCGCACGAACGAAAGCCGCCGAGCAGCGCCTGGTTCAACAGTTTCGGCGGCACACGACCGAGCGGCGCTACCTGGCGATCGCCCAGGGTCGCGTGACGCCGCAAACCGTAGACTCGAACCTCGTGCGCGACCGGGGTGATGGGCGACGCGGCAGCACGACCGTCGCGGACGCAGGAAAGCGTGCGATAACGCACATCAAGCCAATCGAGCAGTTCCAGCGGTATACGCTTCTCGAATGCCGGCTCGAAACGGGGCGTACCCATCAGATCCGGATCCACCTGGCGGAACTCGGACATCCGGTTTGCGGGGAGACCATTTATCACAAGCCTCTGAACGGCCCGGCGCAGGCCGACGTCAGCGGGGCACCCAGGCTTGCGCTGCACGCGACGGAGCTTCAATTCGACCACCCCATCACGAGCGAGCGGCTTCGCTTTCATTCGCCGCTCCCACACGATCTGGCGGCGTTTCTCGATCGGCTGCGGCAAGAGGGGCCAGATCGAGGAGCGTAGATGTTGCCGAAGAGGCCCGATCCATCGGCTGACCCGGACTACTTCACCGGCCGACACAAACCCGAAGCGAGGGACTCCAAGCGACTTCCCTCGCTTACCGCTTCGGGTTGTCAGAGTACGCCGAAATCGTGGGCCGGTGAACATCCGAACCAAACGGCCGGACAGCACAATCGATGCGATTTGCGCGTTCGGTGCGCCTACCGGGCACGGGAAACTAAACTCCCTTTTCGCCGTTTCATGGCTTGACATGGCCGGCGCCCACTTTCAGAATGCTACCGGTGACTGGAGTTTACTCCGGTTGCCGGCCCTTCCAGGTACCTGCCCCGCCTGCGAAGGGCTTTTTCATGCGCGGTGTCGGTGAGAGGTCTTGGGTCGTCCGACCGCCAATAGAGCGGTTCTGTTCAGGCCGGTTCCCTATCTTCCGCTCCAGCGCTCGAGCGTTGGGTCGGGCTGCCAGAGATAGAGAAACGTCGGCAGGCGGCTACGCTCGAACCCCGGCAGGCTTAGAGGAAGCGCGCTTCCCTGTAGGGGCACATTCGGAGTGATAGCGTAGGGAGAGCGAGCCCGGTCGATGCGGCGGTGCAGCAGCACCACGCGCGCCGCCGGCCGGCCGGCTGCCTGCCGGGTTGCCGCCACCGCGTCGTCGAGATAGCCGATCGCGTCGATCAGCCGGCGCTCAAGCGCCTGGGTGGCGGTGAACACGCGGCCGTCAAAATCCTCCGCATGCCGGGGATCGTGCGCGGGACGCGCTTGCTCGACCGCGTCGCGAAAACGGTTGTGAAACTCGTCGGCCATCGTCTGCAGCATGGCACGCACTTCGTCGGGCTGCCGGCGGATGGGCGAGCCCATGTCGATCTTGTCGCCAGCCTTGATCGGCACCCCCAGGACGTTGAACTGGGCCAAGGCGTCTTCCATGTTGTAGAGGTTCAGGATCACTCCGATGCCGCCCGTCACGCTCGTGGGGTGGGCCACGATCTGGTCGGCCGCGGTGGCCAGGTAATAGGCGCCGCCGGCCCCCATGTCGAGCAGGCACGCCACCACGGGCAGGCCGGTCCGCTGCTTGAAGGCGAACAGGTCGCGTCGCATGATGTCGCAGGCGGTCACCCCTCCTCCCGGGCTGTTGATTCTCAGCACGACGCCTCGATAGCAGCGATTGGCGGCGATGTGATCGAGTTTCTCCCGAAACAGGGCCACCGGGTTTTCGCCGAAGGAAGACAGGCCCGTGAAATCGCTGTTCAGCAGCAAGCCGTCGACGTCGACCAGCCCGATTCGATCGCCGCTGGCCGGGTCGCCCGCCATGACCGTGAACTCGGCCAGCGGGCCGTTGTCGATCATGGGGGGCATGGTGGTTGTCACGTGGCTTTCGGTGACGGCCCGCATCGGCATTTTGCAGCCGCCGAGGAGCAAGACGATTGCCACGAAAACAGGGAGTTGCCTCGCCACCGCGTTGCTCCGCCGAAGCCGCAAGAGAAGGTTATGCCGTCTTTCTCTTGTCTATCGGATGTACGGCCGGTCAGGGCCCCGCGAAGGCGGTAAGGGTCAGATCGTAGCGGTTATGCCGACAATGCCGATTCGGGCGTTTCGCGGCAAAACGGCCGGGTCGCGCTGCGTCGTGCTACGGGTCAAGCCGCGCCGGTTTCGGCGGGAATGAGCCGGGGGGTGGCGATTTGCACCCCGTAGATCGGCCCGTACAGTTCCCGCAGTTCGGCGAAACTGTGATGCAGGAAAACAAACGTGTCGAGCGGCGGATCGAGATCGAGCCAGCGGCGCGACAATTCGTGCATCGACGAGTGAAACTCGTTTTCGCTCCGCCCGTGGGCGTAGCAGCGGCCGTCCATCCGCCGCACGTCGCCGTTGAACTGGGGCGAAATGTGCCACAACTCGTGAACCACCGTCGCCAGCTTCTCTTCAAACGATTGGTTCAAAAAACGGGGCAGGTAGAAGCTCAGCAGGTAGAGCATCTCCAGCCCCTCGGAATTGTACAGCCGCTGGATCGTCCAGCGTCGGCCGTGGCGTCGCGTGTGCAGACGGCCGTCCTCGAATCTTAGGGGGGTCAGGCTCGCTTGCAGCCCGTAAGGGCCGGGCCGGCGCACCTGGCAGTAGCGGATGAGAACGCGGCTCATGTCGATGTGCCGCAGTTCCTCCAGACGCCGGCAGAGGTCAAAGCACAGCCGCCCCGCGTGAAACGTGAAGTCAAACCCTCCCAGTTCCGGACCGCGGTCGCGTAAACGTTCTGGCGCCATGCACATATCCCTTGTGCTCGAAAGTCAGATGGCGCCGAGTCTAAGCGACGGAGAACCCCGCGGCAAGCGCGGGGGCCGGCGTTTCGGCAGACGCCCGCACCACAGCGCTTCTTAGCGCCTGGCCGGCAGCCGTTGAAAGGTGACGGGCCGGTCGGAACTGCGGCCGATCACCGCGTCGTCCGAGCCGATGCCGGCGCCGACGTAGCCGTCGCGGTTGATGTAGATGTGGTCGTCACAGTCCGAAATTCGGCAGTGTTTCATGAAGCCGACGTGCATGTCCTCGAACAGCACGTTCTGTCCCGCGCCGCCGTGGTTCGGGCTGGGGTCCCCGCTCTGTTCGCCAGGCGAATCGGCCACCAGCGCGAAACGCACGCGTCCGCGGTTGCGGTGGCCGCGGTAGTGGCCGTTCTCGTTGTAGCCGAACGTGTAGCCGTAGCTGCCCCCCATGCGGCTCTGTACGAGCGGCAGTTCGGCCGCTGGCGTCTCGATCACCTTCGCCAGCGCCGGCACCATAAACGTCTCTCGTTCCGCCGCCAGGGGTGACGACGGGCACACGAGCACCGCGGAACCCTCCACCAACCCCAGTTCGTTCAGAACCGGCCCGTACATGCCCGCCACGGCCAGCGGCCCCTGTTCGGGCACGAGGGGAAAGAACCCTCCGTAGTAGTCGCTGTACTGCTGCAGCGCGACGCCGATGGCCCTCAGGTTGTTCTGGCAGTTCGTGATTCGGGCGCTCGACAGCCTCTGGGCGATGGCGGGAAAGATGAGCATGCAGGCGGCCAGAAAGATGCCGCCCCCGACCACCATGTCTTGCACCCGCCAGCCGCCGACGGGAGCCGGAACATACTTCGGCGACACGGTCGCTCGGGCGGCCACGTAGTTGCACGTCCGGGCGGCCAGGCCGGCCGGGGGATCGCAACGCTCGTTGTCGCCGTCGCCGTCGCTGGCCAGCCCCAGGTTGTCCAGCTTGCCGCGCAGGCAGGCCAAGTCTTCTTCAAGCTCGGCGTCGATCAAAAGCCGCGCTTCGACCTCTTCACGTTCCGCCGGCTCAAGTGCTCCCAGCAGGTAGCCGAGCAGTTGATCGCGCATGGGCTAATTCTCTCCCGACGGTTGTGCGTGTTTCCACGCCTCATGCAGCTTTAAAATAGCCGCATGCAGGCGGCTCTTGACCGTGCCGACCGGAACATCCAGTATCTCGGCCGCTTCACGGTACTTCATTCCTTGATAGTAAATCAGCGTTACGGCGCTGAGCAACGTCGGCGGCAAGTGGCTCACCGCCTCACGAATCCAGTCCCGCCGCTCATCTGCCTCAAGTTGGGCGTCGGGTTCGGCCTCTTTGCTCACGAGCAACTCGACCAGCGCTCCCAGGTCGTTCTCTTCCTGGGCGTTGCGACGATCGAGGCTCACCATCTTGTGGCGCTTGTTGCGGCGTTGGCTATCGATCGCCTGGTTGGTGGCGATCGTATACAGCCAGGGCCGCACCTTGCGCCCCTCCTCGTATTGCTCGCACTTCAGGTGGAGCTGCAAAAACGTTCCCTGGAACGCGTCCTCGGCAAGCACCGGGTCTCCCAGGTAGCGTCGCAGGTAGTTGTACAGTTCCCTTTCGTAACGATGCACCAACTCGGCAAACGCACCCCGCCCCGAGGCGAGCTGTCCACGGGCCGCGGCCTGACGGTAGGCCCCGAGCAACTCCTCGTCGGTCATATCCGACCAGGTGCGGCTTGCCACGTAATCGGCTCGTTGGCGTGCGATGGTCTGGCTAATCATGGTTACGGGTCCATTTGCCCGGCGGTTCGCCCGGCGCGGCGAAATTATGGCCGCGTTTGGCGGGGCTGTCCAGCGGGCACTGGTAAAGGTTGCCGAAGCCTGCCTCTTTCTTGTCCGATGTGCCAAATTGACAGGCGGCGGAAGGACTTCCTACACTCGCGTCTTCTCTGCGTCACCTTTGCAAAGGGCATGCCTCAAAGGAAACCCGCCGGTGGGCCGCTACCGTCCGTTCGCGCCAGGCGACGTTAACGCCTTTTTCGGCTTGATGTTGGACAATCTGGCCAACCTCTTGCTTTGCGTCGGACTGCTGTCCGCCGCTTACAAATTTCCTGCAAGTTTTGCCCTGCGTTACATGCTCCCCGGCACCGCGGCAGGGGTGCTGCTGGGCGACCTCATTTTCACCTGGATTTGCCTTCGGCTGGCTCGGATCACCGGCAGCAAATCCATGACCGCCATGCCCTTAGGAATCGATACGCCGAGCACTTTGGGCATGGTGTTCTTCGTCCTTGGTCCGGCCTTCAAATCCGGCCTCGAGAAGGGCCTCGACGAGCTGGCGGCCGCACAA
Source organism: Pirellulales bacterium (assembly GCA_035550375.1). Lineage (GTDB taxonomy): Bacteria > Planctomycetota > Planctomycetia > Pirellulales > JAICIG01 > DASSFG01. Next base: position 241,641 of record DASZPH010000066.1, read on the forward strand.
AGCGCCTGGCACATCGGCATTTGCATCCTGCTGGTCAGCGGGCTTTTCAAGCTAGCCCTCGCTCCCGCCGCAGGTTCCCTACGCCGGCTGATTCCCCGCGCCGGCCTGCTCGGTTCACTCGCCGCGGTCGCTCTGGTCCTGATTAGCTTCCTGCCGTTTATCGAGGTGATGCAAAACCCGCTGGCGGGGTTCGTCTCGCTGGGGATCATTCTGATGACACTCGTGGCTCGGCTGGAGCTGCCCGCGCGTCTGCCCGGCGCCTTGGTCGCCTTGCTCGTGGGCGGAGCCGTCTGTTATGCCACGCAGTTTGCCGGCTTCACCCACGCGGAATCGCTGCCGTTCGACCCGGCCGACGCCCTTTTTCCCTCAGAGTGGCTGACGGCGTTTCGCTGCCGCTGGCTGGGAGCCTGGAACGAATCCCTCCAGTATCTGCCGATCGCCCTGCCCTTTGCCCTGGCAACCGTGGTGGGAGGCATCGACTGTACGGAAAGTGCCGCTGCGGCGGGCGACGAATACGACACGGGCGGCGTAATCGCCGTCGAGGCCCTCGCCACAATCGCGGCCGCCTTGTGCGGAGGCGTGATTCAGACGACGCCCTACATCGGCCACCCGGCCTACAAGGCGATGGGGGCGCGGGCCGGCTACACGCTCGCAACCGCACTGTTCGTCGGCAGCGCCGGATTGCTTGGTTACTTCGGCTACCTGTACGCGATCATTCCCAAGGCGGTCGTGTTTCCGATCCTGATCTTCGTGGGGCTGGAGATCTCTTCCCAAAGCTTTCACGCCACCCCGCCGCGCCACTATCCGGCCCTGGCTTTCGCCTGCCTTCCTGCGCTGGCGTCGCTGGCCATGATCTTCGCTGACCAGGTGCTCGACGCGACCCAGCAGTCGATCTTCTCGCTGACGAAGAATCCGGCCGCCGCGGTGGCCGCCGGGAACCTGCAAACGCTACGCGTCCTGTCGAGCGGCTTCGTCATCACCAGCCTTCTCTGGGCTTCGACGCTGGCGATGCTCATCGATCGCCGCCATGCCGCGGCCGCGGGGTTCTTGCTGTCGGCGAGCCTGTGCAGCCTGTTCGGCGTCATCCACTCGCCGCTCGCGGGGAGCCCGTTGTCCATGCCCTGGAGCCTGCCGGTCGACCAGCTCCCCACGCCGGCGGCGGCCCATACGCCAGTCGTGATGGCCGCGTCCTACTTTGCCGCGGCTCTCGCCGTATTCGTCGGCGGGCGATTGGTTCGCACCCTGGGGCCGCAATCGGGCTAGAATGACTCGTTGCCATACTAACCCGCGTCACCAAACATGATTCTGCTGTCTGTCACGGATGTCACGAAACGATTCGGTCCCGATCCGGTGCTGGCGGGCGTGACGTTTGAAATCCGGCCGGGAGAAAAAGTATCTCTCGTCGGACCCAACGGCGCCGGCAAGACGACGCTCTTGCGGATCGTGGCCGGCAAAGACGAAGCCGACTCGGGGAGCGTCGAAGTCCATCCTTCGGCCCGCATGGAGTATCTGGAGCAGCAGCCGGAGTGGGCGCCCGGTCGTACGCTCTGGGACGAGGCGATGACCGCGCTGGAGGACCTCGTATCCTTGGCCCGCGACGCCGAGGCGGTCGCCCACGCCCTGGCCGAAGCAACCGACCCCGATGATCGCAAGCAACTCGGCAAGCGTTACGATCGCTTGCAGCACGAGCTCGAACACCGCGACGCTTATCACCTCGACCACAAAGTGGAACGCGTGCTCGACGGCCTCGGTTTCGACCGGGCGAGCTTTCGCCGGCCGATCGAACAGCTCAGCGGCGGACAGCAGAACCGGCTCATGCTGGCCAAGCTCCTTTTGCGTGAACCCGACCTGATGCTGCTCGACGAGCCGTCGAACCACCTCGACATCGAAGCCACCGAATGGCTGGAATCGTTTCTCGTGGAAAGCGACCAGGCGGTTCTCGTCGTCAGCCACGATCGCTACTTTCTCGACAAGGTGACGGACCGCACGCTGGAACTGTTTCAAGGCACGGTCGACGACTATGTCGGGAATTTTTCGGCCTACTGGAAGCAGAAGGCCGAACGCTTGAAAGTGCAGGCCCGCACGTTCGAGAAACAGCAGGAGCTGATCGCCAAGACGGAAGAGTTTATTCGCCGCAACTTCTACGGCCAAAAGAGCGCTCAGGCCAAGGACCGCGAGAAGAAGCTGGCCCGGATCGAGCGGGTCGAACCGCCGCGCGAAATCGAAGGGCCGGCGATGGGCTTTCCCCCCGCCGATCGGACGGGCGACATCGTGCTGCGGGCCGAAGGTTTGGCCAAGGCCTACGATCGGCCCCTGTTTGAGAATCTTTCGTTTCAGATCGAGCGTGGCGAGCGCTGGGGAATTTTGGGACCAAACGGCAGCGGCAAGACCACCCTGTTGCGTTGCCTGATCGGCCAGGGGACGCTTGACGCCGGCACGGTGCAGCAGGGGACGGGAGTGCGCATCGGCTACTACGATCAATTGTTGTCGGGTCTGGAGTCCACCACGCAGGTGGTCGATGCCATTCGCCCGCCCGGTAAAGAGTTCAACGAGCCGCAGCGACGCGGCCTGCTGGCCCGCTTCGGCCTGACGGGCGACATCGTTTTCCAGCGAGTCGACAGCCTCAGCGGTGGCGAGCGAAGCCGGGCGGCTCTGGCGAGGCTTGCAGCCACCGACGCGAATTTTCTCATCCTTGACGAGCCGACGAACCACCTCGACCTGTGGGCCTGCGACTCTTTGGAGCGGTCGCTTAACGATTTCGGCGGCACGGTACTCTTCGTGAGTCACGATCGTTATTTTTTGAATCGCGTAGCCGATCATCTGCTCGTCGTCGAGCCCGACCGTTTTCGGGTGATCGACGGAAACTACGAAACCTACCTGCACTTTGTCCGCGAGGGGCTGGCGGCCCCGGCGACCGCGGCGGCGAAAAAGGAACCCGCGAAGGACGCGAAACAAGCGGTCGAATCGAAGCCAAAAAAGCGCGTCTGGAAATTCCCCTACCGCAAGCCGACCGAGATCGAGAAGGAGATCGTCGAGCGCGAGGCGAAGATCGAGCAGTTGCACGGCGAGCTCTCGTCACCGGACGTGTTGCGAGACGGCCGCCGCGTCAAGCAGGTGCAGGCCGCGATCGCCGACGAACAGCAAGCTGTGAAGGCGCTCTACGAGCATTGGGAAGAAGCCGCCGAACGCTGCGGCGACGCCGTTTGAGGGTCGCCCCGACTCGCCTCGTTAACTTAACCGGGAGCCATCGGCGACCGGATCGCAAAATGCGGAACTCCTGAATTGGACGCAGCACTAGCCCGGATTATTCACCGGGGCCCCACCAGGCGCGAAGCGTAAGCGAGGAGCACGACGCAACTTCCCTCGCTCACGCTCCGGGTTAGTATCGGCGCAGTCTGCGCGCAAGCCTACGGGGCCCGTGAATAATCCGGGCTGGCCTTCAAACGCCCCCGTTCCCTCGGCGGCCGGTCAGCCAATGAATCGCCCGTTTTGCCGCATACGCCGCGCAGCCTGAGGCAACCACCACCCCGCCGGCAAGCAGCATCCAGGCCCCGCGCGTGCTCAAGACAAACAGCCAGCCGAGGAGCGCCAGGGCGCTCGGCAGCGGATAACACCACATCCGAAAGGGCAGGGTCACGTCGGGCCGCGTCGAGCGAAGAACGTGCAGGGCGACGATCTGGCCGATGAACTGAATCAGAATTCGCACCGTCACCGCCGCCTCGATCACCTGTTGCAACGGAAAGAAACAACCGACGGCGGTAAGCAGACCGATCGTCATTACCGCCACGGCCGGATAGCGGTGGACGGGGTGCAGCCAGGCGAAAGGGCGAAAAAAATCGCCGTTGCGCGCGGCCGCGTAGATGATACGCGAGTAGCCGAGATTCATGGCAAACGTGCCGGCCAGCGCGGTCCACACGATGAGCCACGAAAAGCCGACCGCGGCCTGCGGCCCGAAAAGCCGTTCCATGAAGTCGGCGGCGATCTCCTTGGAGTGCATGGCCTCTTGCCACGGCAGCACGCCAAGGATGGCCAGGTTCATCGACAGGTAGATGGCCGCCACGCAGAAGATCGAGAGTCCGATCGCGCGGGGAACCGTGCGCCCCGGGTCGCGCACCTCCTCGCCGAGATGGCAGATGTTGTAGTAACCCAGGTAGTCGTAAACGGCGATCGTCATCGCGCCGCCCAGCCCCGCCGCAAACCGGCCATCGAGCCGAAAGGCGCCCGGCGGCAGGGTGAGCAGCGAGCCGTCGAAATGCGAAAAGCCGGCCGCGATGATCGTCAGCGCGGTGGCCAGCGTGCCGCCGCAAAGGACGAGAGCCAGCCAGCCCAACGCCCTCACGGGTCGGCAAAGGGAGATCGCGATTCCAATCGCCCCCGCCGCGGCCACGCTCGCCAGCCCGCCGGGCACTCGCCAGTCGGCGAGCATGTCACGCAGGCCCGGCCAGGCATACGCCAGATAGTTGCTGGCCCCGATGTAGCCCGAAGCCAGCTCCAGCGAGCCGCTGATCAAAAACTGCCAGATGAAGAGAAATGCCAGCAGCCGCCCGAACGGCCGGCGGCCGAAGATCTCTCGCAGGTAGTGGTACGTGCCTCCGCTGCCGGGCAGGGCCGCGCCCAGTTCGCTCCATACCAGCCCGTCGCATAGCACCAGGATCGCCCCGGCCAGCCAGCCGACCAGCGCTTGCGGACCACCCATCGCCGAGATGAAGAGAGGAATGGTGATGAACGGCCCGACGCCGATCATGTTGGCGATATTCAGGGCCGTGGACTGCCACAGGCCAAGGCCACGCACAAGATCGGCCGGTTTGTCTTCAAGTACGGTCATCCAACACGCTGAGCCTACCCCTCGGTCTCATCCAACAACTCTTCGATGCGCTGGCGGAGGTATTTCTCGCCCCGCCAGCTCTCGCCCCGCGAGCCCTCCCGGTTCAGTTCACCGTACCACCAATAGCGAACGTGGCCGCGCTTGTCGATGAGGTAACGATAAGCGGGACCGCGATTAGCCCCTCCCTCACGCCGTGGTATCATGCCGGGCATGGAAGAGAACAGAAAGAAGCGTGGCGGCGCCTGGGCGGTCGTTCTGGTGGCGATCATGCTTGTCGCTTACCCGCTGGGCACCGGGCCTGCCGTGATGATGATTGGGGCAAGCGGCTGCAATCGTACTTGCATTCGGGTCTTCAAATTGGTCTACACGCCACTGGATTTGGTGCCAGAAAGCTTGCTTCGCCCGTGGGTCGAGCTTTGGGATATCTACGACATCACGTATGGAGGCAAGGGTCGTTAGCCATGCCTAAAATCCCGGCATCGCAATAGGCAGGCCAAAATCACTTTTGCTGACAGTTCAGTCAAAAGGAATCACTACCACTACTTTCAAACAAAGCCCGGCCGCTTGAACCGCATCGACCGCGCCGCGAGCGACTCTGCATTGTTGACGCGACAGCGGAGCCGTCGGTGAGCCGGCTAACAGATGTCGAGCTGGTCTGGTCAAGCTTTCGATTCTTCTATACTGTTCCGCCCCTCGATCGGCCGACCAGAAACAAATCCATCGTCTGGCGATCGTTCAATCGCCTGCGTCACTCGACTAAGATCCGGGTATGAGCCATCCAGGCCGGAGCATCGACATATCGACCCGCGCCATTCTGGCGGCCAGGCCGCCTAAGAACGCGGTCGACGCTGCGCGGCCGTATGCCTTCTTCGTCGAGAGAGAACGCTCGGAGGAAGGCGAAGTGGTCGACGTGGCCACCCTTTTCCTGACCAATCGCGAGTGCCCCTGGCGCTGCCTGATGTGCGACCTGTGGAAGAACACCACGGACGAGCCGGTGCCCGCGGGAGCCATTCCGCAGCAGGTGGACTACGCCCTGGAGCGGCTGCCGCCGGCCCGGCAGATCAAGCTGTACAACAGCGGCAATTTTTTCGACGGCCAGGCGATCCGGCCGGCCGATCATCAGGCGATCGCCGGCCGCGTGAGTCGATTCGAGCGCGTCGTCGTTGAAAACCATCCCAAGCTGGTCAGCGAGTCCTGCGCTCGGTTTCGCGACGCCTGCGCGACCACGCTCGAAATCGCCATGGGACTGGAAACGGTGCACCCGGAGATGCTGCCGCGGCTGAACAAGGGGATGACGCTCGACGACTTTGCGCGGTCCGTGGAGTTCTTGCTGAAACATGAGATCGCCGTGCGGGCCTTCATTCTGCTGCGGCCCCCGTTCTTGAGCGAGGAGGAGGGCCTCGAGTGGGCGATCAAATCCGTGGACTATGCCTTCTCGCTCGGCGTCGGCTGCTGCTCGGTCATTCCGACGCGCGTCGGCAACGGCATCATGGAACAACTGTCGCAAGAAGGACTCTTCTCGCCACCGACCATTCGCTCGCTGGAACGGGTTCTTGACTACGGGCTGTCGCTCGCCCGCGGCCGTGTGTTTGCCGACCTGTGGGACATCGAACGGTTTTACGATTGCGCCGCGTGCGGGCCACAGCGGGCAGAACGGATCGCCGCCATGAACCTGAGCCAACAGAGCGAGCCAGAAGTGAACTGCTCAAGATGCGGCGCGTGACCATCGGCCCAATCATGACTGACGACAACGTGGCGCGCGCTGAGACGTCCGGATGTCGGCGCTCGAATGGCTCTTGCCAAAAAAGTTCAAAAGCGTACAAATACCACATAGCGCACGCTGAGTTGCATGTTGCGCGCCACCGGAGTGACGTCCTTCGGCTCGCCGCAACCAACGATAGGAAGTCGTTTTTTTGTCACCGTGAGACGCGCTCCGGGATCTTCGTCGTGACAGCGTTGTCCGGCGTTTTCTTCGGCGAGGCTCACAGATTTTTTACGGAGGACACGTAGCGTGGCCAAGAAGAAAGCTGCCAAGAAAGCCGTCAAGAAGTCGCCAAAGAAAAAGGCTGCTAAGAAGACGGCCAAGCGCGCCTAGTTGCTTCGCTTTGGCAGTGGCGCTGGCTGGCTAACCTGCGTTTGACGCGATAGCCGGCACTGGACAACGACGAGAGAGAGCCGCTCAGGCAACCCGCCCGAGCGGCTCTATTTTTTGCGCCCGCTTCGGAACTCGGATATCCGCGTTACTCACCGGCCTCGTAGCTTCGCACGCAGACCGCGTCCCCACCCAGCGCGAAACACGAGCGAGGGAAGTTCCGTCGTGGCCCTCGCTTACGCTCTTACGCTTCGGGTTGGTGTTCTCCCTGAGGTGACGGGTGCTCGACGCGATCGACCACCACCACTCGCAGATCGCCGACGTTCGTCTGCGTGGGCCCGGTTTTGATGAGTGCGCCGAGCGGATCGAAGAAATGGTAGGCGTCGCAGCGGCGCAGGTAGTCAGCCGGGTCGAGTCTCTGCGAGCGGGCCGCAGCCAGAACATCAGCATCGAGAAACGCTCCGGCCGCGTCGGTGGGCCCGTCTTCGCCGTCCGTGCCGCCGGAGAGCAGCGCCATGCCCGCGCATTGGTGCGGCGCGAGCGACTCCAGGGCGGCCAGCACGAGTTGCTGATTGCGCCCGCCCAGGCCGCGCTGGGATGCGGGGGGCAATTTCACGACCGGCTCGCCTCCTGAGATCAGGCAATCGGGTCCCCGATCGCGCCGCATCGTTAAGGCCATCTGAGCCAGATGGCGTCCGACGTCTTTGGCCGCCCCCTCGCTGGCGCGCGCGCTCGTCATGGCGTGGGAGTAACCCAGCCGTTCGGCTTCGAAGCCGGCCGCCTCCACAGCCGTCGCATTGTTGCCGATGACGATGTTCGTCACCTGGCGTGACGGAGGCGGGGCCGCTTGCTGCGGCTTGTGTCGCAGGTAGTCGAACACGCGCGGCGAGATGCCGGCTTCGCGGGCTCCGAATTTTTCCAGAATATCGAGCGCTTGCTGGGGAGTGCCGGGGTCTGGAACGGTTGGTCCGGAGGCGATGATGTCCAGCGGGTCGCCCAGCACGTCGGAGATAATAAGCGCGATCAACCGGCCGGCGCCGCAAGCTCTCGCCAGGCCGCCCCCTTTGATGCGGCTGAGTTGCTTGCGAACCGTGTTCAGCTCGTTGATCGTGGCGCCGGCGGCGCTCAAATGACGGGTGACGGCCAACTTGTCGGCCAAGGAGATTTCGTCGACCGGCGCCGGCAGAAGGGCGCTCGCCCCGCCCGAAATCAGGGCGAAGCAGATGTCGTCGCGAGACAAGGAGGCCGCCAGCTTGAGAATCTCGCGCGCTCCGTGGGCGCCCTCCTCGGTCGGCTCGTTGACGCCAGCCGGCCGAGCGGCGTGCAGCACCAGGGGGGGCGAGGGCCGGACGCAGTCCGCCGGGACGTTGAGCCAGCCCGTGACGGATTTCTGGGCAACCAGTTCTTCGCCCAACGCGGCGAGCAGTCCCGCCGCCATTCCCGCACCGGCCTTGCCCGCGCCGACCACGGCGATTCGCTTGACGACGCGGAGATCGATCGTTTGTTCGCCGACGACGAGCCGGTTTCCCTCGACGACGACCGCTTCTCCCACGAGCCGCGCCGAGTCGACTCCGGCTACTCCCGCTCGCCAGATCTGCAGAGCATCACGGCGGAGTTGGTCGGTGGAACGCATCAGAATCGGATCTCGAAGCCGAGGACTACAAAGATGGCTTCTGTGTTTTACCGCCCGTGCTCGACCTCTCCCAGGGGCCGATACCGTCGCTGGCGCCTCGGCTTAGTGTGAATAATCCGTGCTCATTCCCCATCGTCGGCGTGAAAACCGCGCAGCCCTCGCTCAAATGCATAGGGGGTGACATAGCGCGTGTGATAGGTCTGCCAATCGGCGCGCTGGCGGCGGTAGACGGGATCGTCCTCGAGCTCGCCCGGCGGCGTGACGTAATCGTTCATGTCGTGCGCCGGCAGAGGCAAAACCGTCTTGCCGAAGCGCGTGTTGAAATCGCCGTCCTTCACCCAGCCGTCGGCCACCCAGATAAAATCCCGTTTCCAGCCCGGCCGCGGATCGGGCGGAGCCGCGAACTCAAGCACGATCTCGTCTCCGGCGGTAACGATCGCGTAGCGGTCGTCGACCGATTCGATTAGCTCGCGGATGTCGCCGTGCCGGGTATGGTAGCCGATCAGATCTCGCCAGTACTGGCCCGTGGCGACGAGCCGGTCGTAGTCGGGCAGTTCCGGCGAGCTTCGGTTGGCCTGCGTCATCGCCAGAATACCGCGGAACCGCAAGTCGGCCTTTTCTGGCGACAATCGCCGGGGCTCACGGGGCGCGTCGTCCCGCGGGCGGGCGTAGGCGATCCAGTCCCAATAGATTTCCATGTTGGTTCGCAGGCGGAAACGGCGCGGCACCTGCGCGTTGCCCCCCAGCCCGTCGAGACGAACGAGCATGGTCTTGTTCTTGCCCGCGGGAAAACCGAGCCGGTCGTGGGCCACGGTCCAACCGCCTTGGCTGTCGGGCACTTCCAGGCTCAAGCCGCGCGGCGCGTCGTGCCGTCCCTGACCCAAGGCGTAGTTGATCGAGCTGTCGGTCGGATGGATCCAGCCGCGAGCCACCAGCCACAGCGGACCTGTCTCGGGGGCGTCGGGTCCGAGGTCGACTTCGACCCAATGGTCCCGCGTCAAACCTTGATATGCGCCGCGTCCGCAACGATCGAGATAGACGTCGTCGACGGCGCTGATTTCTTGCGAGGCGTCGCGGCCCAGGTGATCTCGCGCGGCGGCGACGGTCTGAGGCGGCTCGGTCAGGTAAAAGGCGGGCTCGCTCGGCTCCATGAAAAACCGCTCGTCGACGAACATTTCCGTTTCGGCCGGATGATCGACGGCGATCAACGCCAGGTGATCGAAGAAATGGGTCTCCCAGAGATTGGCGTTGACCCTCAGCTCGTATTTGCCGTCGCGGCGGGCGACGCTTTGACCCGGAACCTTCACCCAGTCGGTTGTCTGCAGGAATCCCCCTTTGTCGGCGGCGTTGATGTACATGCCCAGCGGCGTGCTCCACATGAAATCGCTTACGAAGGCCATCCGCTGGCCGTCGAAGGCAAACAGGAACGGGCACGACCCCTTGAGCCGTTGCACGGCAAGCACGACTTCGTCGATCGGCGTCTTGAACTCGGCCTGGAACGCGCCGTTCGGCCATACGATGCGGGTTACGTCGGCCTGTTTCCGTTCGCCCAACCCGAAGTGGACCACCGGGGCATCGATCGGCTGCTTGACCACGTGCGTGCCCGTGCGCAACTCGATCGTCCCCCCGATCCCGAACGAGTTGATGCGGTTGTCCCCCTCGGCCTTGTCTTGAGTTGCCTGCGGGCGGACGTTTTGCCAGTGGTAGTTCTTCTTGCCCGAATTGACGAGCCGAAACGGCTTGCCCGCGTCGTCCAGCGCCAGCAGGTCGAGTCGGCCTTGCCCGCGCAGGTCGGCCGCCGCCTGGATACGTGGCGGCAACTCTGAGCCGAGTTGACGGAACTTGCCACCGGCCTCTTTCAACCAGATACGGCTGCCGTCGTTCGTGGATACCAACAAATCCACCGCGCCGTTGTTGTCAAAATCGCCCGCGAGCAGCCGATCGACGATGGCCGGCTGATCGCCGTCCATACCCTCCCAGACCGCCAATTCTTTGACGTCCCAGGCTGCCCGTTTGTCCTTGTCCGAAATGCACGACAATCGGCCTTCCTGGTCAATGGCCACGATGTCGAACACGCCGTCGTCGTTCGCGTCGGCCGCAGTGAAAGCCGAGAACTTGGTTTGGGGCGGTTCGACGGGCCACGGCCGGAAGCTTGCCGAGTGCTCGTTTGCAAAGACGCTCAATTGGCCGCTTCGGTCGAGGAGGGCCGCGTCGGGCGCGCCGTCGTGGTCGAAATCGGCCCACACGAACCGCTGCGCTCCTTTGACGCTTTCAAAGATGGGACTGGGCGTAAACGTGCCGTCGAAGTTGTTCCGGAGGAAGAGGGGCGAATCGTCGCCGCGCGCCAAGAGCAGGTCGAGGTCGCCGTCGAGATCGACGTCGGCCGCAAGCGCCCCGTCGAAATTCGCGTGCAACACGTCGTCGCCCAAGGCGATCTGCGCGGTCACATCCTGGAAGCCGCCGTCCTCCTGTTGCTGGTAGAAACGAAGTCCTCCTTCGCCGCTGACCACCAGGTCGGTGCGAAGGTCGTTGTTCCAGTCGATGGGCGTCAGGCTGGTCGGTTTGAGTTGAGCCGGCAGCACAACATCGCTGCCGATTCGGCGGATCTCGGCGTCGTTGACCAGAAAGGTCTCGGGTTCTCCTTTGCCGTTGAGCCAGATCGCCAGCATGTGCCGCCAGGCTCCGTCGGGCGCGTCGGGCATGGGCTCCGCGGCAAATCTCAGATCGGCGTCGGGTGCGGCGGGCGCGGGCCGCACCGGTGCCAGCCGCAGAAACGTCTGCAACGAGTCGCCCACCAATTCGTTGGGCGGACTAACCTCGATGGCATCGCGTAGAAATCCGGGTTCGGCTTTCAACAAATTGGCCAGGCCCAGCACCCGCGACACGCCGCTTGGGCCGAGTTTCTCGCCCAGCCTCTCCTCCACCTTGAGCAGCTCTTCCTGCGCGGCTTTCGACCATCCCGGCGAGAGCCTTTTCAAGCGGGCCAAACCGTCCTGGACCGCCTTTTCATCCGACCGCCTCACGGCCAGGCGCAAGTAGTCGGTCAGCACCCGCAGGTTATTCGGCCGCAGTTCGAGGACTCGTTCGAGCAGTTGCTGATGCCGGGCCTCGCTCCCCTCCTTGTGTTCCTGTTCCACGACCTGAGTGAGTAAGTAGAGAGCCCGGATGTCCTGCGGATCGTGTTCGACGGCCCGCTCGAGCCAGGTTACCGCCTCCCCATATCGGCCGCGGAGCTGCTCCAGCAGCCCGACCAGCTTTTGAATCTGGGGATCGTCCGGCGCCAAGCGGGTCGCCTCGTTCAGGTCGTGGGCCGCCTCCTTGAGTCGGCTGCTGCGCAGGTAAACGATTCCGCGGTCGGCCCAGGCGGCCGGCTCTTCGGGAATGATTTTGACCGCCTGCGTCAAGCTCTCTTCGGCCATCTGCGGCACATCGGCGTCCAGCGCCGCGACACCGACCTGAAACGCATCAACGTATTGCTCATACTCTGGCGAGCCGGGAGCAGGTAAACGGCTTTGCGACCAGAGCACGTAGCCGATCGCGCCGGCGACAAGCAGCACGACCGTCAGCAGAACACCGAACGTACTTCGCTTTGAGAATGACATGGCACGTTGGCCGACGATGAGCGGCCCGTAAAATGAAACGGTGAAATGAACACGTGAGACGCGGGATGACCGTAGGATATTCCGGCGGGCGCACGGAGGGTCGCCAGCATGATCATGGCCAGGCCCGACAGGCAGCTCGGCTTGGCGGTAAGGAGGACCACGGGCAGCGCCACGGCCGGCATTCCTTTTAGCGAAAACGCTTCTCGCAGCATGAGCGTATCATACCCCGGACGGCCTGGGCGGGGGACTCGAACGGTTAGCGCACCGGGCAGGTCGGCGAGTGACAGCGGCCGCGCCATAGATTAGATTAGCTCGTGGACATGGTCAGGCTGCCGTGATGTACCGTGGCTGAACAGCGCCTTCGCAACCTTCGTTTCTTACTGATCTGCCTGGCGCCGATCGCGGCGCTGACTGGCGTGGCGCTTTTGCCGGCTGACGACGTCTACGCTTCTTGCGGGGATTATGTTCACGTGAGTCCGGTTCACGCAGGCAGCCCAGCGCCCGCAAGCCAGCCGATCTTGGGCCAGCCGAGCCGCGGCGTCGAGTCCCCCGGGCCGCGGCTCCCGTGTACGGGGCCGAATTGCTCACGGTCTTCAGATCGAACGCCTCCTTCTCCGGGGGCGCCCTCGCAGATGACGCCCAAGGACTGGGCCGGCGTATCGCCGAGCCCGGTGCTCGTTGAGCCAGCCGCCAACGCCTGCATCTACGGGTGCTCGCCGGCGCGTCCCATCTATCACTCTTCGCCTCCTGACCGCCCGCCACGCTCGTCTGCCGCCAGCTCGATCGCTGCCTGACGCCGGCGTGGGCGTGCGCTCCGCCAGACATGGCCGCTCGCTTTCCGGAAGGATCGCGTCGCGTCGTCAGGCTGCGAACGAGATGACCGACAAAGGCCGTCCCTGAAAGCAGGGCTTTCATCGAGGGCAATCGTCGAATTCGGTCCGACGCGCGTCCCACGGCGTATTATTTTGATGCGCGTGACTCGCCTCGGCTGCCCCGGGAGATCGCTCCCGGTACGAATCGTTCAATCCAGCAAGGAAAAGGCACGATGGAAAAACTGAATACCCTAGACCGTCTGAGGTTCGTTGCCGGTTGGTTTGCCGTTCTGATGGCGGGATGCATCGCCGCAGGCTGCGGAAGCAATCCGCCAGCGAAGCAAGCGCAAGGGCCTGCCGCAGCCGCCGCCGAAAATCCGGGGTTGGCCTCGGAAGGCTCCAAGCCGGAAGAGGAGAGCCCCAAATTGAAGGTGGCCTACCTCGGCCTGACGTGCGAGGCGCCCATCTTCGTCGCGCAGGAACAAGGCTTTTTTAAGGAAGAGGGGCTCGACGTCGAGCTCGTCAAAACGGATTGGGACGGTTTGCGAGAGGGCCTGGGTCTGGGACGCTTCGACGCCAACCACACGCTGATCATGTATCTGCTCAAGCCGATCGAGCAGGGGCTCGACGTAAAAATCACCGGCGGCATCCACACGGGATGCCTGCGCGTGCAGGCCGGCGTGAAGTCCGACATCAAGTCGGTGGCCGACTTGAAGGGCAAGAAGATCGGCGTGCCGACGCACCTTGGCAGCCCGCCGTTTCTGTTCGCCAGCCGCGTGCTGGTTGCCAGCGGCATCGACCCGAGCCCGGAAAAAGAGGAGGTGATCTGGGAGGTCTTTCCGCCCGACGTGCTCGGCCAGGCGCTGGAGGACGGCCGCATCGACGCCGTGGCGACCTCCGACCCGATCGGCACGATCCTGCTGGGGCAGGGGCTGGTGCGGACGATCGCCGACCAGGCCGAGGATCCGCCCTACAGCGAAGAGTACTGCTGCGCCGCCGTCGTGAGCGGCAAGCTGGCCAAGCAGAACCCGGCTGCCGCCGCCAAGGTCACCCGCGCCCTGCTCAAGGGGGCCAAATGGGTCGGCCAAAACCCGGCCACCGCGGCCCGGCTCTCGGTTGAAAAGAAGTACCTGGCCTCCTCGATCGAGATCAACACGCAGGCGATTTCCAAGCTCAAGTATCTGCCGGGCGTGTCGAGTTGCCGCCAGAGCGTGGACCAGGCGGCCCTGGAGATGAAAAAGGCGGGCCTGCTCAAGCCCTCGACCGATCCGGCCGCGCTGGCGAAACGCGCCTGGCTCGACCTGGACGGCGTGACCGACGAGTGGGTCGGCGACCTGGAGATCGCCACGGCGGAGAACGACCGGCCCGAGGTGCTGTCGCCCGAAGCCTTCGCGGCGCTGTTCAAGGAAAAGGGCCTCTGCTGCGGCTGCTGCTGTTTAGATGAGTGACGCAGGCCAAAACCCTCCGAGTCGACCGGACAGGGGCGAACCGGCGGCCGCCGCGCCGCTGGGGGCGCTCGCGCCGTCTCTGGCGGCGCTGGTGGCCCTGCTGGCGCACCGGTTCTTGCCCGACGCGCAGGTCTTGCCGATGAGCTGGACCGACACGCTGACGGCATGGGCACATCCTTATCCGGCGACGCTCGAAGCCGCTCTGGCGATCGGCCTGATCGGGGCCGGCGCGCAATTGCTGTTTCCGTCGCTGCGCCCGGCCGCCGGCCACTACGGCCCGTTGGCCGCGGCGGCCGTCCTGGGAACCTGCGTCTGGGATCTGGCAACGCTCAAGCTCGCCTGGCTGCCGCTGCCCTACTTTCCGGGACCCGACATGGTGCTGGCGGGCATGATCGACGACCGGACGATCCTGCTCGACAGCACCTACCGCTCGCTCCGGCTGCTGTTGAGCGGCTACTCGGTGGGAGTCGCGGCCGGACTCACCAGCGGCCTGCTCATGGGCTGGTTCCGCCGCGTTCGCTACTGGGGCATGCCGCTGTTGAAGGTGCTGGGCCCGATTCCGGCGACCGCCTTCGTCCCCCTGGCGATGATCCTGTTCAGCAACGCCTTCCTGGCCGGCACGGCGCTCATCGGGCTGGCGGTGTGGTTTCCCGTGACGATGCTGACGACCTCCGGCATTGCCAACGTGCCCGTCTCCTACTTCGACGTCGCGCGCACGCTCGGCGGGGGCCGCGGCTACCTGATTTTTCGGGTGGCGGTGCCGGCCGCGCTGCCCAGCGTCTTCGTCGGGCTGTTCATGGGACTGGGGGCGTCGTTCCTGACGCTGATCGTCGCCGAGACGCTGGGGGTCAAGTCGGGGCTGGGATGGTACCTGAAGTGGCAGCAGGGCTACGCGGAGTACGACAAGGTGTACGCGGCTCTCGTCATCATGGCCGTCTTCTTTTCGGGCCTGATGAGCCTCTTGTTCAAGCTGCGAGACTGGGTGCTGGGTTGGCAGAAAGGCCTGATCCGATGGTGACTCCGCCCGATCAGCGGCAAACCGTCGAGGCCGCGACGCTTTCTGTTGAAGGCGTAAGCAAGTCGTTCACGACGGCCGACGGCACCTGCCTGACCGCCCTCGATCGCTTCTCGCTTCAGGTTCGGGCCGGAGAACTCGTCTCGCTGATCGGGCCCAGCGGCTGCGGCAAATCGACGCTTCTGCGGCTGATCGCCGGGCTGGACACGCCGACGGCGGGCGAGTCTCGCATCGGGGACGAGCCGATCCGCGGTCCCGGCGCCGAGCGGGGCCTGATGTTTCAGGAGGCGAGCCTGTTCCCCTGGCTCTCCGTCCGGCGCAACATTCAGGCCGGGCTCGTCGCCCGGGGACTGCTTCGCCAGCGGCGAGAGGAAGTCGAAGAGTTGATGCGGCTGGTGGGGCTGGATTCGTTTGCCGGCGCCTACCCGCACCAGCTTTCTGGCGGCATGGCGCAGCGCGCCGCCCTGGCCAGGGCCCTGGTGAACCACCCCAAGCTCCTGCTGCTCGACGAGCCGCTGGGAGCGCTCGACCAGTTCACCCGCATGCGGATGCAGGACGAGGTTTTGCGTCTCTGGCAGGCGCGGGGCATGACCATGTTGCTGGTCACGCACGACATCGACGAGGCCATCTACATGAGCGACCGCATCGTGCTGCTCACGTCTCGCCCGGGGCGCGTGGAGCGCATTCTCGACGTCAAGCTCGCCCGGCCCCGCCAGCGAAACAGCCCGGAGTTTTTGGAGCTGCGGGCCGCGATTCTGGAACTGCTCCATTTCGCCGGCGGCGGTTGCGGTGCTGAATCGGGTTAGAGCGTATGCGAGAATCGGCTGCCTGAGCCTTCTGTGCACAGAATCTTGCCCCGGCCCTCCGGCGCGGTCTAATGGACGTGCGGGGCCGCGCTGCTTCACATCAACCGGAGGCCACTGTGAACACCGAGTGCCGACTTGCAAAGCTGGAGTCCCAGAACAGGATGCTTAAGGTGGTGGCCTTTGCGGCGCTTGTCGCGGCCACTTTGCCGTGGGCGATGGGAAGCGACGAGGCAATCAAGGAAGAGGTGAGAGCCAAGCGCTTCACCTTGGTCAACGACGAGGGGTCGCCGCGGGGAACGTGGGCCTTCGACCAAGGCACGAAGACCGTCAGCTTCAGCATGGAATCAGGCGCCACGTTGCCCTCCGTTGTGCTGGCGTCGTCACCGGAGCAGTCGACGGTTCGACTGCTCAGCGGCCGCAACCAACCGGTCGCCGACTTTCCCGCCCGCAAAGGGCCGCAACCGGCGGATGCGGACATTTCCCTGACGGCAGGCAGGGACGACCGCGCGACGATGAAGGTGAACGACGGGGACGTAATCATCTTCCACAACGGCAAACCGACGTTCTTCGCGCCACCAAAAACCTCGATCCTGCCAGCGACGGACAACTAGCGGAATGTTCACGGGCTAGAGCCTGCTCGGTCCAGAATCTTACCCCGCCCCCTATGAGCCGGTTCCAATTCAGTTTAAGGTCGCTGCTTGTGGCGGCGCTGGTTTTACCGCTGGCCGGATGCTGGATCTTGCGGTCGAGACAGGCGGCAAACGCGGCCCACGACTACCTGGCGGTCGCATCCGCACACAATGTGGGGACGGCAACGTTCCAACAGGTTTACGATTGCTCGTGCCGCCTGCGGGATGCCGAGCTTGCCACCCCCTTCGCGAATCGCCGCGCAACGCTGATCGGGTACCTGAATCGCTTGGCGCACCTCGAAGAGAGCGAAAAAGGGATGCTCATGTACGCCACGCTGGGGGAAGGGATGATCGAGGTGCTGAACGCGAGAATCCCAGCGCTCCGCGCCGAGCGGCAAGCCCTCGAAGAAGAATTAGGCGTGAAGGCGAATCCTGTGCTCGGTGGCGGCCACGAGCCTGGAACGCTGGCCGCGATACTCGAGGTTGATCCGTAGCTTCAGCCTTTCGGCCGGGCATAGCGACCGCCGATCGCGACGCCATACCCCGCTTGCGCCCGTCGCTCACTCCATCGAGTGCTTGGCGACGAGTCCGCCAAACGGAATCCTTTCGACACTAATGTTCTCGGAACGCCGGAGGAATTCCGTAGCGAGGCGCAGTTTATGCGCCAAATACGCACGCTTCGCGCGAGAACGCACGCAAGAACCGTCGGGACGCGCGACAAAATGATACAACGCAACTTGTGATTCCAAATGGTGTCGAAAAGCGGCAACCGCGCGCTCCGCCGACCCTTTGACTCGCATTTGGTTCCTCGAACCGTCTCTCATACACTTCTGTCGCTTGTCTGGGTGCGGCGTGCCGTCGCGGCCGAGAACATCGCGCCTTTTAAACCGCTCTTTTAACCCGGAGGTATCGACCCATGCTTCGCAAGAACGTCATCATTACAGGGCTGGTAGCAACGTGCGGCCTCGGACTGCTGTATTTCGTTGACGCAGCAATCGCTCAGAAGACTAAGGGGAAAACTCGACCCGCCGCCACGAAGCAATTGATGAAGGGTATCATGCAGCCCAACTGCGCGGGTCTGGGCGCCTCACTGAAGGACGCCGGCCCTGCCGACGAGGACGCCTGGAGTCTTGCCGAGATGCAAGCGGCGTGCCTCAACGAGATGAGCTATTTGCTGATGGACGACGGCCGATGTCCGGACGGCGAGTGGGCCAACGCCGCCAAGGCCCTCCGCGCCGGCAGCGAGGCAACGCTCAAGGCACTGGAGGATAAAGACGTCAATGCGGCTCAAGCGGCGTTCAAGCAGGTGACCGGTGCCTGCGCGGCCTGCCACAAGGTCCACAAGAAATAGCGAATCTGGGCCGTCCCCCCAAGCTGATCCCAGCCTCGCACCTTCATTGAAGTGGGAGGCCTAAAGGTGTCTGGAGGCCTACAAGGGGCGTGCCACCCGCCGTTCCCTCTGGCGCGGTCTAATAGCCCTATGAGCGCTCATAGGGCGATCCTGGGGGGGGCCATGGGGTATCGGACCGCGCCGCAAATGCTGGGGCAAGACCGGGCACAGGCTGCCGCTCCTGGCAGAATCGCGGTAAATTGACCGCAACGGGAAAGTCGCGGGGTTGCAAACCGCATCGGTCGGCCCGCCAAAGGAAAAGTCATCACGAGCCATGGGTGCATAAGGTGATTTGATTTTTAGGCAGCGCAGGCCAGTGGATCCTGGTCGGCAGTCGATCTTCGGTAAAAAGGGGAACCGGGGCGATTGAGGATCCATTGGCTGAGTCGGTCGTCGTCGCCTAAAGCCGCAGCCC